>JAZDNJ010000038.1:0-15806 GCA_043800105.1 Patescibacteria group bacterium | reverse complement strand
ATTTATCACTCTTTTTGTTATTGGTTTACTGAGATTCGTCGAGCCAGCTATCGTCAAGAATGGGTCGAAGTTCGCTGATAGCGATCATCTCAAAAGTATAATAATCACCCATAATATGTTGAATTTCCGTTTTATGGGTCTGTCCTTCATTCTGGTAAACCAAATAGGGAACTCCTCCATCCAGTACTATATGAGAATCCCTGAACGGAAGTGGAAAGTGGCCTACATTATTAGACTGTACTTCTTTATGCTCTCCAGGGCTCAGTTTTAAAAAATTACCACCATCTTCAGCACAGATGTTTTCAATTTTGATGACTGGCTGAGCATGGCCTTTCCTAACCACCTTTATAACACCTGTATAAACACAATTAGCCCTACTCTCCACTTCAGCTTCATCTGCTCTATCCTCTTCAGGCGATTGATTATTAGTTTTCAAATCCCTCATATTAGTACCAGGCGTTGGCTTTTTTGTGATTTCAGCTACCATTTGTCTATTCTGTGTTACACTGTTCACACAGGCAGCGTTGATTGAAAATGCGGCAAGAGAGGCTAGAAATAAGCCATAACACGAAGGACGAGCAATTGAGTTCTGCATAAAAAAAGAATTTTGGATATAATTATACATACAAAAAAACTCTTGTCAATTCCTTATTAGATTGTGACTTAGCTTCCAATGATTAGCAGTACTTTTCCTGCAATATTTTTTCCTTTTGGGCCACATCACTGAAAACACTATTTATCTTGTCAGTTCTCATTTTAAAAGTTTTTAAATTCAGGGTCCCATTTTCAACGTATTCTGGCACATCACTTAGATCTTCTTTTACACCCCAGCCACCTTGTTTTTCACCATGAATTTTGTAGTTGGTATAGAATTTCGCTGCTAAAACTGACGGTGTCAGTCGGGCACTCATATTTTTTGCACTGGCTCCTTCGGCAACTCCTTCTTGCTTTAAGGTATTATCCATAACCATTTTACTATTGGTATCACTATTAAAAGAGCGTGCCAGGGTAATCGTAAGCCTGAGTATCTGATTATCATATTCTGCCTTCTTTTCATTCCATTCATCCATCCTTTTTTGCCACTCCCTTTGTTTTTCTTTAGCCTCCTCCGAATTCCCTTCAGGTGGTTTGTCTTGTCTGGGATCGCCTTTTGGTGTGGCCTGTTCAGCTTTATCCATTAAGCCAATCTGAGTTTGAACTGCGCTCTGGATGGTTTCACAATATGCTTTCGCCTTCTCAGCCGGGGTATTTGAAAGTTGCGCAGCCCTTTCGTTGAGATCAGCAGCAGCATCCATAGCTATTGCGCCGGTCCGTTCAGGATCCATTTCAATACCCGTTGGTGTTGCAGTATCATCACTATCGCTTACCACCTCACCGCCTACCTCACCAAAAAGCATGACGAGCCCTTTTTCAGCAAAGAAAAAATTACCATACTTCATTTTATATTTGTGTTAATTTCTACACTATTATAATAGCATTTTTCAACATCTTTTTCAAGAACAGTTTAAAGCTCTGACATGAGATCCTTCAGCATGCCATCATCTTTCTTTTTATCCAGATGTTCAATGGTTGTCATAAAAACACGATTAGCTTTTGATACCTCTGCACTATATTCGACAAGTCGCTGATCGAGGGCCTCTTTCTGTTCCTGATGGGCAGCATTTCTTGCCTGTTTATTAGACTCAGGTATCTCTGCTAATTTTCTTTTTGCAAGATCAGTGATGCGAGTAGCCCCTTTATTAAAAGCCTGATGCAACTTCTTTAGAGTAGCTTCATGTTGTTGCTTTGCTTTAATTTTTTCAGGCGAGAGCTCGCCATTATCAAGAATAGGCATGTTGACATAAAATTATGGTGGAGCTAAAGGGACTTGAACCCTTGGCCTCTTGCATGCCATGCAAGCGCTCTAGCCAGCTGAGCTATAGCCCCACGTGTCTGACCTGCGGCACAACACAATTTATATGATAATATTAGAAATGACAATTAATTTTTCGTCATGGTCCTACTTAAATCCATACAGTTGCCAATGGGTACGCCTGTTATTGACTTCAGTTTGCCGGCCACTGATGGCAAGACTTACAGCCCTTCAGATTTTTCCGGTAAAAAAATATTGGTGATAATTTTCATGTGTAACCACTGTCCATACGTGCAGGCGGTCATCGATCGGCTTATCGCGATTCAGGCGGATTACGCCGAAAAAGGCGTTCAGTTAATCGGCATCAATGCTAACGATGCCGAAAATTACCCCGAAGACTCCTTCGAAGCCATGCGGGAATGGGTTGGGGAAAGAGGCATCAATTTCCCTTACTTCCACGACGAATCGCAGGAAGTAGCCAAAGTTTATCAGGCCCAGTGCACACCCGATATATACGTTTTTGATCAGAACAGAAAGCTGGCCTATCACGGGCGGATCGACGATAATTGGCAGGAAGAAGACAAAGTTACTAAAAAAGAACTTCGGACGGCGCTCGATGCGTTACTTGCGGGAACATCCATTCCTGAACCCCAGCACCCCAGCATGGGATGCTCCATTAAATGGAAATAACCCCCTCCAAAAATGGACCGAAAAATACCCGCCACCATGGCGACCCAGCACCCCGACAACGCGCGGGAAGCTTACTGGAACAAAAAGAAGTTCCAGAACACCCTCGATGAAATCGAAGAGTGCTACCGGATGTTCGACGAACTCAAATGCACCGAATACATGTGGGACTGGGAAGGGAAATTTGTGGATGAGGCGGTCATCGAGAAGCTTTTTCAGAAATATTTCAAATTCTTCAAACGCCACGCGCTCGGCAAAGATGTCTTTCTGACATTCCGTATTCCCAACACCGACGAAGAAAGCGGCCACCGGCTTGCCCGCGCCTTTATGGCGATTCTCACAGCCGATGATCTGGCGCACGAAGTAGGCATGCATGTACCGCCGATTTTTGAAGTCATTTTGCCGATGACCGTAAGCGCCACCCAGCTTCTGCGCGTCAAAAAAACCTTCCACGAAGTCGAGGAATTCAAGCGTTCGGCCTTTAACACCAAGCGCGCGGGCCAGCAGGAGTTCAACGTGATTCCGCTTTTTGAAGGCGTACAGCACCTGTTCAACGTCGACAAAGTTTTGAGTGAATACATTGAAGGTTGCAAAGCCAAATTCGGAAAACAGCCTGAATACATGAGGCCCTTTATGGCCCGCAGCGATCCGGCACTGAATTCCGGACTTATTCCCGCGGTACTTTCCACTAAAGTCGCCCTGCAAAAATTCGCCGAAGTGGCCAAAAAGTACAAAGTGCCCATGTATCCCATCATCGGACCGGGCTGTCTGCCCTTCCGTGGCGGGGTCAACCCCGAGACCATTGCCGAGACTATTCAGGAATACAGCGGCATCCGCACCATCACAATTCAGTCAGCCTTCCGTTACGACTACAAGCTGGAAGACGTCAAAAAAGCCATTCAGCTGATTGAGCGAAAACTGCCCCAACTCGAATACACCCCTCTCACAAAAGGCGAAGTGGCCGATATAGCCTGGGTAAACGAAGCTTTTGGTAAATACTACCAGCAGACGGTCGAAAAAGCCGCCCCCCTCATTAATCGCATTTCTCATAGCGTCCCGGGCCGCCGTGAACGCATGCTTCACATCGGGCTTTTCGGTTACAGTCGCGGCGTGGGCAAAGTCAGCCTGCCGCGAGCCATCAAGTTTACGGGCGCCCTGTATTCCATGGGAGTGCCACCCGAATTCATAGGTACCGGCCGCGGAATCCGTGATGCAATCCGCGCTGGCAAGATCAAAACGATTGAGAAGCATTACACCAATTTATGGAAGGACTTTATTCACGCGGGCAAGTACCTGAACAAAGAGAATCTGGCCGCCCTGGCCAAAGGCTATCCCGCCTTCCGTGAAGTCATGACCGATGTGCAGGAAATCGAAAACTATCTGGGCATGGAACTGGGGCCCCTAAGAACCAAACATTATTTACACCGCAACTTAGCCTCCTCAATTTATCTGCTTTCGAAGGAGAAAAAAAATTTTTCCGAAGAACTCGAAAAAGCCGCTGAAATCCGAAAAAGCCTGGGTTAAAAAACAGGACTAACTTAAACGTATGTACAGAGAAACGATACAAATTGATCGCCTTATACCAACAGGAAGTACAGTATGTAAGAACATCCAGGAAAGTCTTGCCCGGCAATCAGATCACAAAGTGCCTCCTGTTCACGTAATACGACACCCGAAAAAAGATGGGTATTATTTTTTATACGATGGGCATAATCGGGTATATTACGCGGCGAATCATGGAGAAGAAAAAATACGAGCAGATGTTCTTGAGACAATTGACGAAATAGTTGAAAACGGAGGTCCTTACTTCCAATTAGGCAATAGTCAGTGGACAGTTGAGTTGGAGGGACTGTTAAGAACAGAAAAAGAACTGGCAGTATGTGGAATAAGACATATTCTGCATCTGGCGCTGGGTGAAACAGACGAGCCAAGTGAGAATTTCTCCGAAGAGCTCGGAAGAGCCGATGAGAGCCGGAAAAGCTTGGGATAGGTCAGTAGTTGGCATATATACAAATTGATGTCACTGAGACATGTATTTGTATAGATTATTTTTGCATTTTGGCTTATTTAGGCCATTTTGATTTTTCTCAATACGAAAATTAATGTCATATAGACATGTATTTGTATAATGACTGCAGAGAGGATTACCAGGTGGTATGATAAAACAAAATAATTTGTAGAAATCTGTTTATGCTTTCAAACCGAATACAAAAACTCCGGCCGTCCGCCACACTGGCCATCAATGCCAGGGCCATTGAACTCAAAAAACAGGGGGTCGATATCCTTAAATTCGGCACGGGTGAGCCCGATTTCGACACGCCCGAGCACATCAAAGACGCCGCCAAACAGGCCCTCGATGAAGGCTTTACCAAATACACCAATGCTACGGGCATTCCTGAGCTCAAGGCGGCTGTGGCTGAAAAATTCAAACGCGACAACAACATTATCTGCGCGCCCGAAGACGTCATCATCTCCGTGGGCGGTAAACAGGCCCTCTACAATATCTTCATGGCCCTCCTGAATCCCGGCGATGAGGTGCTTTTACCCGCGCCTTACTGGGTCAGTTACGCCGACATGATTTTGGTCTGTGACGGCGTCGTAAAAACCATAGACACCCGCGCTAATCGCTTCAAGCTCACGGCCAAAATGGTTGAAAAAGCCATCACCTCAAAAACCCGCGCCCTGGCGCTGAACAGCCCCGGAAATCCCACGGGCATGATTGTCGACAGGGAAGAGATCGAGAAGATCGCCGAACTGGCTCAAAAACATCAATTTTACGTCATCAGCGACGAAGTCTATGAATATTTTCTCTACGACGGCCGGCAATCTTTTTCTATCGCCAGTCTGCCCGAAATGAAAGACTGGGTTTTCACTGTGAACGCGGTATCCAAAACCTACTCTATGACCGGATGGCGAATCGGTTACATGACCGGCCCCCGTGAATTCATCAAGCCCATCTCCAGCCTCCAGAGCCACTCCACCTCAAACCCCTGTTCCATCGCCCAAAAAGCAGCGCTGGCCGCCATTACCGGCCCACAAGATTGCATAAAAGAAATGGTCGCTGAATTTGAAAAACGTCGCAATTTCGTTCACGAAGCATTCAACAAAATCCCCGGCTTCAAGCTCGAAAAACCTGAAGGCGCCTTTTATGCCTTTCCGGATATTTCTGATTTGAAAGTTCACAATAGTTTTGCGCTCGCAGAACTTCTGATGGAAAAAGCCCGTGTGGCGGTAGTTCCCGGCGGTGCGTTCGGTGAAGAAGGTGATCAGTGTATCCGCTTTTCTTTCGCCTCATCAATGGCTGATATAAAAGAAGGCTTAAAGCGCATCAAAGAGTCTCTTGCCTAATTTTGCATGTCGAAAGACCCCGCCTTGGCGGGGTCTTATCGCTCCTTTCAATCGAGCTTGAGTGGAAAGCCCTTCTTCCAGAGCTTCTTCAGAGGGCGCATCTTGCTGAGCAAGCTTGCAATCGTCAGTAGCAGCACTCCAAGCATCAAAACGTTAAGAATGGCCAGGTAGGTTTCGGCTTCAGGCAGCAGTCCTTTGTCCCAGGCAGCCCAAACGGGTAGCCACAGCCATTGCGCGAGTGCTTTGGCCTTGCCCATCAGTGTAGCCTTGTTATCGTCTTGCTTCTTCTTGGAGCGTCGGCGCCACCGCTTGAAGATTTTCGAACGAAGCGCTTGACCACCAAGATCTACCAGAAGCATCGGGACGATCAAGGCAACTCCTAGATAGAGCAGCCACAGCAAACCGTCATACCTGACATCCGCCGCCTTGGCGAAGAAGTTCAGACAGACGTCCACAAAAATCGGCGCGAGCCTCACTTTGTCCATGCCGGGATCCAGCTTTGCGCCCAGAGCCGTCGTTCCTCGATGGTTCATCTGAGCCCAGAACCCAGCCTTGCTTGTGAGGTGTTTACCACCACATTCAACGTAGGCTCGGGCTATTCTTCCATCGGCCAGGTCCAGGCCGCCACTTAGTGACATTAGGATCATCGTCCAGTCGTACTCCTCATTCTTGAAGAAGTAGAAGTACCCGACCAATGCCACAATAGCACCGACAAAACTCAGCCAATTGGGCCGCAAAACCAGGCTGCAGGCAGCTCTGGCCTTTATCGGCACAAGAAAGATCCACAGGATGAGCAGAGCGCTCAACCCGACACACGCAATCCAGTAATGCAGGGGGTCGCTCAACATTGCTCACCTCTCATGTGAAAGAAACAGGTGATTACCAAACACCCTAGCAGGATTTGGCAACAGCATGAAGATTCTAGCTTAGAAACAACATTTGTCAATGGTAGCTTTTTTAAGCTATAATCAAATGTAAATCAATACAAATGTCAATCGAACAGCAATTAATCATATTTCTCTTTACAACCTTGGGGGCCTCATTTGGTATTGCATTCGGAGGAGGTAGTTTTGTGGTTTTACCAGTTCTTTTTCTGATGGGAGTCGATCCCAAAATCGCAGTCGCAACAAACGTGGCAGCGGCGGTGGCTCAGCTGATTACAGGAGCCATTATGTTTGGAAGGCACAAAAAGGTACATTACCGATTGGCCACCAAAGCAACTCCATTCTATCTGCTTGGCGGTATTATAGGAGCCTTCGCCCTCATCAATATCGACCCTACTTTTTTGAAAAGCATTGTGGCCATGGCCATTATTTTCTTCGCGCTATTCAGCATTTTCCGAAAAAAGCACGTCATGAACGCCCCCTGCAGTCCGGCCGTCACAAAGACACCTATGGCTTATCCGCTATTGGTTCTTGTTGGAACATACCAGGTTCTGACAACAGCCGGAGCCGGCACCATACTGACTTTCATTTTCATATACCTTTTTGATCTGAATCTAAAATGCTCCATTTACACCCGCCAATTTGTGACCCTGCCCACTATGGTCGTGGGCGCGGGCATCCTGATTCAGGCTGGCCTCGTTAACTGGCTTCTATTTATTCCGCTGGTTTTGGGGCGCACAGCGGGAGCTATAATTGGTTCGGAACTCGTTATGCACACTCAAAGAAAAAAACTGTCCGTGGCATTTTCCGTAATCGTTGTTCTCATGGCCATCAAAACACTTCTGGGCTAAAATTAGGCCATGTGGATCCGTCGCAAAGTAAAACCCGGAAATCAATTAGGCCGACATCTCGGCCACCCCACTCTCAATTTCAGTGTGGGAGCTTTTGGCTTAAAATACAAACCCGGAGTATATGCCTGCGAAGTCCGCATTCACGGAAAAATCTACAAGGGGGCGCTCTATTTCGGTCCCAAGCTCAACCATCGCGGACAAACGCTCGAAATTTACGTGCTTGATTATTCAGGCAATATCTACGGCCAATATGTCCACGTCAAACCAGGCAAAAAACTCCGTGAACCAAAAAAATTCAGCAGTTCTGAATTGCTTAAAAAACAAATACAGAAAGATGTGGCCCGTATAGTATAATCGGAACATGCTCAACTACCTGCGAAAGAAAATTAGTTACGACAATCCTATTCGCCTTCTTTGGCATCGTCTTAAAGGTATAGCCGCCGCTACACGCTACGGATTTCCTGCAAAGCGCATGGTAATTATCGGCGTGACCGGTACAAACGGCAAGACCACCACCTCCCACATGATCGAACACATTCTGCGCGGGGCGGGCAAAAAAGCAGCCATGATATCGACCTCCGATTTTTCCATCAACGGAAAACGAAAACCAAATCTTTCCAAAAAAACCACAATGTCCCCCTTCAAAACCCAGAAATTCCTGAAAGACTGCGTGAAAAAGAAAGTGGATTACGCCGTTATCGAAGCCTCATCACACGCCCTTCATCAGTCCCGCCTTTGGGGCATTCCTTTTTCCATTTCCGTCATCACCAATATCACGCACGAACACCTTGATTACCACGGAACGATGGAAAAATACGCCGAAGCAAAAAAAATCCTCTTCAGGAATGTTTCCAAAAATTGCAGCCGCAAAGAGACAGACGCCGTTAAACACATTCCTCACATAAAGGCCTTTGTTTTAAACACAGCCGACAAATACTATGACAAATTCAAAGAAATACACTGTCCTGTAAACATAGATTACGGACTGGATCGGGGTGATTTAAGGGCAAGGGATATCACCTACACGAAGTTCGGCTCCAAATTCGCCATGAAATACCACGGCGAAACCGTTGGCATTGATCTTCCGTTGGCCGGAGGTTTTAACGTTGAAAACGCTCTTGCCGCTGCCGGCGCCGCTTTGGCCTGCAAAGTGCCGCTCGAAAAAATTGGTGCCGCACTCAGTACTTTCAAAGGTGTGGGTGGCCGCATGGAACGAATCAAAAGTCCTAAAGGTTTTGAGGTCATAGTCGACTTTGCCCTGACTCCAGACGCATTGGAAAAACTTTACAAAGTTCTCAGAGAAACCACGGAAGGCAGGCTCATAGGGCTTATCGGAAGTTGCGGCGACCGCGACAAAGAAAAAAGGCCTGTGATGGGAGAAATCGTTGCTTCATACTGCGACATCACAATTGTCACAGACGAAGAGCCTTATACCGAAGACCCCAAAGTCATCATGCAGGCGGTGCTAGCGGGCGCCAAAAAAGTCAAAAAAATGGGCGAAAAACTCAAGCTTATCGAAGACCGCTATAAGGCTATGGAAGACGCCGTCAAAAATGCCAAACCAGGCGACGTGATCGTGGTAACCGGAATGGGTTCATTCCAAACCCGCTCCATGAACGACGGCCCAATATCTTGGGATGAACGAGAAGTTGCTAGGGAAATCATAAGCAAAAACGCCTAACCTCCTATATCTCTTTTTGCCAACATTGTCCCAACAATGCTGGAACATTGCCCCAACATTAGCCCACCAATATTGATCAAATGAATGGTATCCTAGTCATCAACAAACCGAAAGAATGGACCTCTTTTGATGTTGTCGCAAAGATACGCAACAAGCTGGGCGTGAAAAAAGTCGGCCACACGGGCACCCTCGACCCCATGGCTACAGGTGTTCTGGTGCTATGTCTTGGCAAGGCTACTAAACTCGCCCAGGAAATGACAGGATATGACAAAGAATATGTTGCCGAAATCACTTTGGGCGCCACTACCCCCACCGATGACGCGGAAGGGGAAATCACTCCTTTTCCGGGCGCGAAAAAGAAAAGAAAAAATGAAATTCTGATGGCTCTGAAAGATTTTGAAGGTGAAATAGAACAGGTGCCGCCCAAGTTTTCAGCCAAAAAAGTAAAAGGCAAGCGCGCTTACACCATGGCCCGCAAAGGCCAGGAATTCAAGCTGGAATCTGTCAAAGTCAAAGTCCATGAAATGGAATTACTCGACTACAAATGGCCTGTCATTAAACTGCGAGTGCTCAGCGGCAAAGGATTTTACGTGCGATCACTCGCGCGTGATCTGGGGCAAAAACTTGGCACTGGCGGCTATTTATCCGCACTGCAAAGAAGCAAAGTCGGCCCCTATAACATCGCGCAGGCCACTACTATCGAAGAAGCGAGCACAAAAAACGTTACCCCAATTTAAGAACTTTTTAAGCCGCTCGCTAAATCCAGCAGTACCGCTTTGGGGTCGGCCGCCTTGGTCACGCCACTGGCGAGCAAAACCCCCTTGGCGCCCAATTTGATAGCAAGACGAACATCCGCTCCATTTTTCACACCGGCACCGACCAAAAGTTTTTCACTGCCAATCAGTTTTGCGGCGTTCTCAATAATCTCGGGTTGGGCGGTCGAAACCGAAATATCCCCGCCGATCAGTTCAGGCGGTTCCACCGCGATAAAATCCGGCTCAAATTCCAGAAAACTCGCTCCCTCTTCCGGATCCTTCGCGCACACGATCACTTTAAGCCCTACTTCCTTAGCGCGCTGAATTGAGGCTTTCAGAACTTCCCGCTCCAAACGATGTTCCGAGTGATTGAGTAGCGTACCCGCCGCGCCCGCCATCTGGACGCTCTCCGGCAAAATGTGGCCGGTATGACCTCCAAATCCCACCGGATCAATATGCTGGGCCAGTACCGGGATATCCAGTTCCTGGCTTATCCTGGCCAAATCCACAGCCTGAACCGCAACCTGAATATCAGCGCCGGTTTCTCTGGCCACCTCCTGATGAATTTTTGCCAAACGCAAAGCAGACTCCCCGGTTGCTGATTCGTAGGTTTTAAAATTTGTAATAATCATGTCCCAATTTTAGCTGAAAGCCCAGAAAAGGAAAAGCACAGGTTCAGCCACCAGAAGAAGCCCGACGAGTGAAAGATAAATCCATTTGGCCACGCGTTCCGTTTTAAGCTTATGTTCCATGCGCCGGATTTCCTGCAGCTTTTCCAGTTCTTTCTGTTCGATAGCAGTCTTAGCCTCTTTCAGCTCCTTCTCCTTATGAGTGTAGTCCAGCATGGGGACCATCGTCTTCACCTGAGACTCCAACTGGCCCACGCGGTAAGTGGCGGCATCCAGCCTTTCCTGTTTTTCTTTCAGTTCATTCTTGGCCTCATGATACAACCCCTTGTACACTTCTTCTTCCTTTTCGGACTTACGTACAGATTCGACTTTAATGTCCTTCAGCGCGACGTCGGAAGTGTTGTTTATCGCTTTAGTCTGCTCTTCCCGCTTGTCAAAAATCGTAGACCTGATGTCCACAAATTGTCCAATATGTTCTTCAATGATCTTATCAACATCAACTTTCTTAATAAGCACCCGTCGGCCGTCTTTACGGGTCTTGAAACGGAACTTGCGGATATATCGGTCGACTGTTCTTGTGGACACTTTTAAAATTTCGCTTGCCTCTTCGCGATCGACGTAGGTAGTGGACAAATTGACCATAGTTCTTGAGTTTTATTTATTTTTTTGGACAAAGATCTTGGCAGGTCTTTTGCAGATGATACCCCCCCAAGACTTTAACTATCGTAGCCAGTATAATGGCTGAAAATTTTGGCGTCAATTTTTTTTAATCGGTTTCTTCCTGAAAGACATCTGCCCGATAAATTTATCAAACAAATAGGCGGCATCTTCGGGGCCGGGGCTGGCTTCCGGATGGAATTGTACCGAAGACCATGGCTTGCTCACATGCTTAATGCCTTCCACTGTGCCGTCATTGGCGTTCCGGAACCACACTTTCCACCCCTTAGGCAAAGTCTTTTCATCTACAGCATAACCGTGATTCTGGGAAGTGATGTAACAGCGCTGACCTCTGTCATTTATTACATCGGTACAGGGCTGGTTGGCACTGCGATGACCGTATTTCAGTTTGTAGGTTTTGGCGCCGGCGGCCAGGCCCATAACCTGCGACCCCAAACAAATTCCGAAAATCACCTTACCCTGCTTCATGGCCCACCTCAAAGATTCCACTGTCTTTTCAACGGTCTGCGGATCACCTGGGCCATTGGAATAAAAAACGCCATCATACTTTTCCCTCAATTTTGAAAGGTCAGTATCCCATGGAATCCTGATTACTCTCACGCCGCGCTCCAAAAAGGAACGGATAATATTGTGTTTGATACCGCAGTCGATCAGGGCGACAGTCGCGACAGGATTACCTTTAGGCCTAAGAACAGTTTTCTTTTTCACGGAAACTTCCGCTACCAGATTGGACGCGTTCGGATCAGAAAATTCCATTTCATTCGAAAAACTTTCATCCTCGCCCACGATCTTTCCCAGCATCACTCCATATTCTCTCAGCTTCTGAGTCAGGGCGCGGGTGTCCACGCCTTTAATGGTGGGAATTTTATGTTTCACCAAAAAAGTCCTTAAACTTTTTTTGGCCTGCCAGTGTGAATGGGCCTCGCACTCCTCACTGATTACCAAGCCTCGTAAATGAATTTTATTGCTTTCAAACTGTTTACTTACGCCATGTGAATCAGATTCAGCGGGCACCCCGTAATTACCGATCATCGGATATGTCAGTACCAGAATCTGCCCCCGGTAGCTTGGGTCCGTAAAGGTTTCAGGGTAACCGACCATGCCGGTATTAAACACCACCTCGCCGTCCGCGAAAAAATGCCTCCGGCTTGGTTTTCCGATAGGATTCTTTGTAAATTTTAGTAAAGGCTGGCCAGCCGTAGCTTTAGCGGAGGCTGGCCAATAACCGAACGACTCTCCTGTAAACTCGGTGCCGTCACTAAGTATTAGTTTCAGATTCATTATTCTGTTTCTTTTAGGTCCACGACCCGCAGCTGGAGTTTCTTGTAACCCTGCCACTCATTAACTTCCAGATTGAAAGCGATGTCGTAATTATTTTCGGGTTTAATTTTATCAAGATGCTCGCTAAAACGAAAGGCGATTGCCTGAATTTTCTGATCTCCGATTATGACAGGAAACTGAAGGTGTTCACCCTGTTTGCCAACCTGCTTAACACTTAAAATCTGAGCGTTTTTGACGACTAAAGTCGGCTCAGGATTACCGTTGCCAAATGGCTCAAATTTTTTGATTTTCCCGGAAATATCGAAACTAAGTTCTTCAGGGTTGATTTCACATTCAAGCTCCAAAAGACTATAAAAATTTTCGGGATCAATATACCCACCGGATTTTTCCCCGATGATTTTCATCAGTTTATCTTTGTTTCCTTTTGGCAGCGTGAATCCACCGGCCAGCATATGCCCGCCGCAGGAAGTGAAAAGTCCACCGGCTTCTTTTCGCAGAAAAGCCGTGATATCAAAGTCATTCAGACTCCGGCAGGAAGCAACATACTCATCATCTTTTTCCTGCATGGCGATGCAGGGACGATGAAAAAGATCGCACATTTTCCCCGCGATTAGCCCCAGAGTACCCGCGCTCCATTCCGGACTGCTGACCACAATAATATGATTCCCGCCTTCAGAATTTTTAACCTTCTCAACTGCTTCCTCTGTAAATCGCTTTACCATGGTCTGCCTTTTTGAATTTAATTTGCCAAGAGTGTGCGCCTTTTCTGTGTCGCCAAGCAAAAGTTGTAAGGCATGCTCCGCTGTGTCTAATCTTCCGGCCGCGTTAATGCGCGGACCAAGAACAAAACCTACCGTTGTACTGGTTACCTTATCGGCATCCGCTCCGGCTTCTTCCATCAGTGCCTTGATGCCGGAGTGATTCCCCTCCGATAAGCTCTTAAGACCATTGTTTGTCAGCACCCGGTTTTCCCCCGTCAGTTTCATGCAGTCCGCGATCAGACCAAGCACCGCGATGCCCATCTGCCGGTACAGATATTTTTCAGTGGTTTCTTCGTCAAAATAAAATGGCGCCAGCGCGCTTACAAGCTTAAAAGCCACAGCCGACCCGCTCAGCTCTTTGTTGGGGTAATCGCAGTCCGGCTGTTTGGCATTAATTAAAGCGTAAGGCTCAGGCAGAACTTCCGGAACGTCATGATGGTCAGTCACGATCACATCAATTCCCAGTTCCCGGGCCAGCTTCACTTCATCCACATTGGCCGTGCCGCAGTCCACGGTAATAATCAGATTCACACCTTCGTCCGAAAATCTCCGGATAAAATAATCTTTCAGTCCATATCCGTCTTTCTCGCGGTCAGGCAGGGTGTAGTGAGCATTCGCCCCCACCTTCTGAAGCATGTCGTAAACCAGCGCCGTGGCTGAAGTGCCATCCACGTCGTAATCCCCGAAGACCATAATCTTTTCCTGTGACTCAACAGCCTTTTTAATCCGTTCAGCCGCCTTTTTCATATCCTTCAGCAAGAAGGGGTCATAAAGTTTTTTCAGGCTGTAATTGAAAAAAGAATAGACATCTTCGTCTGTTTTAAGACCCCGGTTTTCGAGCATTTTATTAATCAGGCCGAGCTCTTTCTTCTCATTCTGAATGACCCATTTTTTGCCAAGAAAACTCATTACTCTTTTGCTATCAGGGTGTGATTGTAGCGAAGGTGATAAGTTATTGCAAGCAAAGGTAATAAGCCTACTTATTATCCTCAGCGGTAAGCGGAGAACGAAGGTAGCCGTTTTCGCTCATATATTTGGCCAGTTCGGGTGTATACCTGTAGGCCCGTTCGGGAACCGGTGACGCCTGAAAACCGAATTCCAGAGCGTATTCAGAGTTATTAAAAAATTCACTGAAGCTCATCGCTTTACCGTTAACCTGTATTTCGGGTTTCACAAAACGCACCAGATGAGAATAATCATAATAAATGTCCACATGATGCCCGCCGCTGAAAGGCTGGACCTGTTTCGCGCCACCTTTTTCACTTACATAACAGCCTCCGCAGATTTCCAGTCGATTCGACTTACCTTTCCCATAGGTAAAACTGTGACCAAGAAAACTAATTTGTTTGGCCCGCGTAGTTGTCAGGCCCGCGACAGGCTGAACAATTTCTTTAAACCCGCATGAGGTTAGCTGGTCGTCGCTGATGTTATGATCTTTCATCCATCTTTTTACCAAAACATTCCGGGCCCTTGCCATAGCGGGATTCTGCTTGAAGGCATTCTTGCCGTCCTGTGAAAGGGCGTTCCAATCCACTCCAAGAGTACCTTTGATGTCGGGATCATTGGCGATAACACCATCGTTGTAGAAATTCACCAACCCACCTGTCTTTTTAGCTTGCTGAAAAATCTGCTCAGTCATCCAATAGGTGGGCAGGGTGCAACCCTTAATCTCGGCCGCGGCCATGGCGTGGGGGCCATCAAGCGGAACTTCAATCCAGTCGTTATCGGTGCCTACCCTAAGTCCATGCGGTGAAGTCTCGAACTCGACCTCGGTGCCTTTCGATCCCTTGGCCTTGATCGTTACCCAGTTATTCCAGGTGCCAGGCATATTGTTGGCGGCAACCTGTTTAAGAATATACAAATGACGATCACTGGCAGCCGGAATTTTTTCATAGTTGGCCATCAGCTCTTTGCCTTCTGTTCCCATGTTCACTTCTTTCAGCAAAGGATAACCGGCCGCTCCGATACCGGCGACAACTAATGCGCCCCATATGAATTTTCTGCGGCTCATAGCTAAGTCTGCTGCTGCGCTTATTCCGGATGGCCGCGCGTTATAAGCGTCATAATATTCCTGACCAGGCTTATCATTATCAGTTGGAACAGGGGTCGCGCGCTTTCCGGACAGCTTTTTATAGTATTCAGGTCCCGGCTTATCATTATCCGCTGGTCTTTGAGGGCGATTAGGCATGACTTTGAATTTTTTGTAATAAAATGGCTCATATTATAAAATATTGGCAAAAGCATGTCAAGTTTTTTTTGGCTCTTGAATAACTTTGGGCAAATTAAAGCATGTGGTTTAAGCTTGTCTTAGCTTAAAACTAACCAAAACCACATGCAAAAAAATCATCTCAGAAAAATGTTCAGATTGGAAGGGTATATTCTGGATAAAATTGAATATG
>JAZDNJ010000030.1:0-4881 GCA_043800105.1 Patescibacteria group bacterium | reverse complement strand
CCATACTCCTGTCCATGGTAATTCAGGATCAGCCTGATGATTATATACTAATTCAGCGTTAACCTTAACATATTCTTTCATTGCTTCATTCAGCCTGTCGTCTATAGCAAAATAATCCCAGATTACATAGCCGTGTTTTTCCTCCATTAGCTGTTTCAGAATCTCCAGGTCATCCACAATGCCCGTACTCGTATAAACGTCCACAAGGTAGCCATCCTGTTCAACAGTGGCATGGTCGGGCAGGCTGGGATCAAGGCCAAAATTAAAGCCAAGCCAGTAAAAATCCGAGTCAGGCAGATACCACTTATGGATGGCGGTGTGAGCAACCAGCATTAAATCGACGCTCTTTTTGTTTTTTTCGATAAACTGATAGGCTTTTTTAAAATCCGGCTGGGGCGTGTAATCCAGTTTAGGGCTATTGGAAAGGGGATCGTATTCAAGAAAGTAATCGGACTTGGAATTTAAAGCGAAGCTGTTCTGAAAATTAAGAATGAACAGGGCGAAAATGAGGAACGAGCTTAAATATTTATATTTTTTAACGCTCGCGAGCGTAACTATTCCATAAGCGGCGATCAGGTATAAAAAGGGGATTGCAAAAAACAGGTAACGCATTGCCAATTGATGGGATAAGCCAAGAACCAAAAGAGTCAGACCGAAAATTACACCAATCAGCAAAGCTTCCCGATTCTTTTTTCTGAAAGCCGCCACCATACCAACAATTCCCATCAAAAATGCCAAGGTATGGAAGTTTCCAAGGAAAGCAAGGTAATTAGGCAGATAAAAATGAAAATCGGATAACATTCCGCTTACCACATTGAGAATACTGCCAAAATCCAGTAAAAGACTCATAAAGACTGCGCCCAAAGCTGCCGCCAGAATCGTTCGTTTTCCTTTGGGGCTAAGTTTATCTTTGTTCAGCCATATCATTGCCCCATAGGCCGCAAAAAGGAACATACCCAGTAGATGGGTTTCCACGGTCAAAAGCGTTAGCAGGATCACGATCAGACCTTTTTTCAGGGTTGGTTTTTTTTCTATGAAGTACTTATAAAAGGCCGTGAAAGAGAGTAAAAATAAAAACTGGAGTTCCGTGTACATGCGGATCTGCCTGCTCCATCCGATGTCGAAGACGCCGAATGTGACGAGGGCCGCCGCGATAAGGGCAATGGATTTTTTTTTGAAAAAAGTAAGTCCCGCGAAGTAAGTCAGCAAAATGGTGCCTATTCCGAACAGGGCGGCCGGCAGGCGCAGAACGTCTTCACTTTTTCCGAAAATAAGCTGAAAAAGGGCAGTGGGGTAACTATGAGTGATTCCCCGCCAGTAATAATGGCCGGATTCGAGCTGGGGCAGGCCGGTTTCCGCAATGCGTTCGATTGCTATGGCCGAATAACTTTCGTCCATCCATAGCGACTGGCCGCCTAAATTATATAGGCGCAAATAAGCGCCCCACACAACCAAGATTACAAGGATAATAATCGCCCAGTTTTTCTTAAGATTTTCAAGAATCATTTCTACTGAATAATTTCTTATTCAATTCCTTTGTTTTAATTTTTGGTTCCGATATTTTTATGGCTGAGTCGTAAGATACGGACTGTACAGGCAGGCCAATGCCTATGCCTTCGTATATAAACCCTGCTTCATGCGCCTCTTTCGGGTCGTAAATATTGCGGCCGTCCAGAAGCAGATTACCTTTCATCAGGGATTTCAGTTCTTTCAGATCCACGGTCCGGAACTCATCCCATTCGGTCAGAACCAGAATCACGTCGGCACCGCTCGCGGCGTCGAAAGTGCTTTTACAGTAGTTCAGATTCACGCTGGCAAAATTCCGTCTGGCGTTTTCCATCGCCACAGGGTCAAAAGTCCTTACAATTCCTCCCTCCGCCTGAATGCGTTTGATTACTTTGATGCTGGGGGCGTCGCGCATATCATCGGTGCGGGGTTTAAAGGCCAGCCCCCAAATCGCGATGGTTTTTCCTTCCATATCGGGAAAGTGGCGGTGCAGTTTTTCAAAAATCAATTCCTTCTGCCGGTCATTCACCTGTTCAGCCGCTTCCAGAATTTTAAAATCATAATTGTATTCCTTTCCCTTCTGAATCAGTGCCTGAACGTCTTTGGGAAAACAGCTTCCGCCATAGCCTATGCCGGCATGCAGAAAACGGGAGCCTATTCTGGAATCCATGCCTATTCCTTTTGCCACGGTCCGTATATCGGCGCCGGACCTTTCACAGAAGTTGGCCATTTCGTTGATAAAGCTGATTTTAACGGCCAGAAAACTGTTGGCGGCATATTTAATTACCTCAGCGCTCTTTATGTCGGTAAATACAAGTGGACGACCAGTGCGGGTAAGGGGACGATAGATTTTTTCCATTATTTCTTTCGCCCGGTCGCTTTCCACCCCGACCACAATGCGTTCCGGATTCATCGTGTCTTTTATAGCCGCTCCTTCACGCAGGAATTCGGGGTTGCTGACAATGTCGAAGGTGGCATCGGATCCGCGCCTGTTGATTTCTGCCTGAATGATTCTTTTGCATTCAGAACCGGTGCCCACAGGCACTGTGGATTTATTTACGAAGATTTTATGGCCGCTGACATGTTCACCAAAGCTTTTGGCTACCTGACGCACGTACTGCAAATCGGCTTTGTGGTCTTTATCGGGTGGTGTGCCCACTGCGCTGAAAAGCACATCGGCGAATTCCACGCCCTCCTTAATATCGGTTGAAAAATGCAGACGGCCTTCGCGCTGATTGCGTCTGACCATTTCTTCCAGGGCCGGTTCGTAAATTGGTATAATGCCTTTTTTCAGATTATCGATCTTTTGCCGGTCGATATCCACTCCCATTACGTCAAAGCCCATTTCTGCAAAACAGGTTCCTGTTACAAGGCCCACGTAGCCGGTGCCGACAACCGTGATTTTCATGATTGTTCCGCATTAAAAAATAAGCTGACTTTTAGAATACACAATAATCAGCCTACGGCAAATTTTTTGAATTTTCATTCGTATATATCTCTACCAGTTTGTACAGTGGGGTGCTATAATTCCGTATGAAACAAAAAAATGAAAACAAGCAAATTAGCATGCCGGGTTATACCAGCAGTCAGGTCCAAACTGATTCTTTTTTCCGCACTATTAGCTCTGGTCATTGTAATGCCGGGCTTTATCCATAATCAGTGGGTCACGGGGCCCATCGTGAACGCCGCGCTTATATTTGCGGCAGTCTGCGTTGGGCCGATGGAAGCTGTGATTCTTGGGCTGATGCCAAGCACAGTGGCTCTGAGCAGCGGACTGCTTCCTCTTCCGCTCGCGCCCATGGTTCCTTTTATTATGGTAAGTAACGCGGTGCTGATCCTTTCTTTCCGGTATCTGGCTGTAAAAAATTATGCGGTCAGAATTTTGGTGGCGGCTTTTTTAAAGTATGCCTTTTTGAACCTCACTTTGATTTTTTTAATGGAGCGGCTGCTTGGGGCGGACTTAGTCAGCCGGATTTCCGTTATGATGAGCTGGCCTCAGTTGATTACAGCGCTTATTGGCGGGCTGATCGTTTATCCTTTTTTTAAGGCGAAAAAAAATGAGCTGTGAAGAAGGTCAGAAAAAAGAAGGTCAGTTTCATAAGATGGACCATTCCATTGAGTTTGACCGTGAAAAATGCATCGCCTGCACGGCCTGCGTGATGAGCTGTAACAAAATCGGTATCAATTTTCTGAAGATTAAGGAGGAGGGTGGTAAAAAACATGTCGAATACAATTGCGATCCCGGTGTGGATTGTATTTATTGCGGTCAGTGCACTTTTTTGTGTCCGGTGGACGCGATTTATGAGCAGAAAAATATTAATGAAGTCGAAAAGGCTCTGAGCGATAAAAGCAAGATCACCATTGTTCAGATGGCGCCGTCTGTGCGGGCCAGTATCGGGGAAGAATTCGGCCAGCCCGCGGGAACAAACGTGCAAAAAAAGATGTATACGGCTCTTCGTAAGCTCGGCTTCGACAAAATTTTTGATGTGACCATGGGCGCAGATATTACCACTTACACGGAAGCCATGGAACTGGCGGACCGGATAAAGAATGGGGGAGTCATGCCAATGTTCACTTCCTGCTGCCCGAGCTGGGTGAAGTACGCGGAATTCTATCATCCGGAAATTATTCCTAATCTTACGACCGCGCGTTCGCCGCACATCCATTCCGGCGGAGCGTACAAAACCTGGTGGGCTGAAAAAGAGGGAATTGATCCTAAGAATATAGTCGTTGTTTCACTGATGCCCTGTACTTCAAAAAAGTATGAGGCGAAACTGGAGAAACTGAAAATCGGCGATGTTTATCCGGTTGACATTGTGCTGACGGCAAGAGAAACGGCCGACTTGCTCAAAAAACACAACATTGATCTGATGAGCCTTGAAGAAAGTGAAGTGGATTCCTGTGGCGCTTTTTCCGGCGCGGGAATCGTTTACGGTGCGGCGGGCGGCGTGATGGAATCCGCCCTCAGAAGCGCTCATTATTTTTTGACGGGCGAAGAAATCGATCAGATAGAATACAAAGATGTCCGTGATTCGGAGGGTGTCAAAAAGGCGACTGTCGATATCGGCGGAAAAAAACTGAACGTTGCCGTCATTTATTTAACCAAAAATGCGGTTCCGATTATTGAGGAAGTTCTGAAGAACCCAAAAGCTTACGATTACATCGAAGTGATGGCCTGTCCGGGTGGCTGTGTCGGGGGAGGCGGACAGCCCAAGCCAACAAACGCCAAAATTATTGCCGAGCGAAAAAAAGCGCTCTATCAGATCGATGACAAAACCAAAATCCGGAAGGCGCATCAGAATCCGGTGGTGAAGGAATTTTTTGAAGAGTATCTTGCTAAATTACCGAAGGAAAAAGTTTCGTCTGTCATTCATA
>JAZDNJ010000020.1:0-11468 GCA_043800105.1 Patescibacteria group bacterium | reverse complement strand
AATTTCTTGTATTCGCATTTGGCGCCAGAATAATTCGAATTCTTGGAACGATCTACTTGTATTTCCTCCTTAGTGGGGCCATTTAGCAATGAAGGTCGAATTCCAAAAAAAATCAGGATCTGAATTCGTTAATTACAAATGCTTCTGAAACCACTTTGACGCCAGCTCCGCAACCTCTTCAAGTTTGCCCGGTTCTTCAAAAAGATGTGTGGCCTCGGGAACGATTTCAAGTTTTTTCTCACAAGTCAACGCCGCCAGCGCCTGCTCATTAAGTCCGATCACCACATCATCCCAGCCGCCCACGATTAAAAAAGTCGGCGCTTTGACGTCCGGCAGATTCTCCATGGCCAGATCCGGACGGCCGCCCCTCGAAACAACCGCGCTAATCGACTCGCCCAGCTCGGCGGCCGCATTAAGGGCTGAAGCCGCGCCGGTACTGGAACCAAAATATCCCAGCGAAAGACTCTTGAGATCTTTTTGTTTGCTGATCCACCCGGTAACGGTAATCAGTCTTTTGGTCAGACGCGCAATATCAAAACGGTTCTCATAAACCTGGTCCTCCTCCTCCGTAAGCAGATCGAAAAGCAGAGTCGCAACCCCGGCCTTATTCAAAACATCCGCCACATAATTATTACGCGGACTCAGGCGGGAGCTTCCGGCCCCATGCGAAAAAATAACCAGCCCATTCGCCTTTGAGGGAGTTGTCAGAATCCCTTCCAGCACAATGGAATCAATCGGAATATTGATCGTTTTTTTCATTTTGTTGATTTGATATAATACACTAAATTATATTCATTTTTCTAAATGCTATACAATTAACTTTTTGAATTTTGTTAAATTGCCTTAACTTATGAATCGCAAAATTGAAGATGCCGAAATACAGGAGTTTCCCGTGGTCAATGAACCGGAGGTTCAGTGTAACAGCACAGCCATTACTGTTTACGAGAACAGAAAAAAAGCAAAAATTTTATTAGCGGAGCCCGAGACACCTATCAGCTATTGGTCATACGATCACACCTTGCCTCTCATCGATAAAAAAGCGGCCTACCCCCCTCTTGGACTGATTACCCTGGCGGCAATGCTTCCGGAAGATTGGGAACTCAGCCTGGCGGATTCCAACACAGGAACTCTGACGCAGGAATCGATAGAAAGATCTGACGCTGTATTTATCGGCGGTATGCATATTCAAAGACATTCATTTCATGAACTGGTAGAGCGGGCACATGCGGCAGGCAAAACAGTCGTAGGCGGCGGCCCATACGTAACTTCCAGTCCCAATGAGTGTCAGGATCTGGATCATTTGGTTCTGGGTGAAGTGGAAGGAGGTATCGAAGAATGGAGCTGGCAATTTGAACAGGGCATAGCGCCAAAAGTGGCTCAAATGCCTCCATTTCCCAGTCTGGATAAAACAAAAATACCACGTTTCGATCTGATAGATCCAAAAGATTATGCAAGCGTTGGTCTTCAATTAAGCCGCGGCTGTCCGCATGATTGTGAATTCTGCTCGGTCACAAAACTCAACGGACGCAGACCTCGCCTAAAGGGAACAAAACAATTTCTGGAAGAAGCGGAGGTGTTACGGCAAAACGGATTCAGAGGCTCCGCATTCGTTGTCGATGATAATTTTATCGGAAATCACAAAGCGGTCGAAGAAATGCTGCCTGCGCTTGCCGCCTGGCAAAAAAAGCATGGCTACCCTCTGGACTTTTTCACTCAGGCGGATTTAAGACTGGCAAAATTCGACTCACTAATGGAGAAAATGGTAGACGCGGGCTTTAGCGGCGTCTTTCTGGGAATCGAAACCCCATCCAAAGAAGCGCTGAAAGAATCCGGCAAACATCAAAACACGGGAATTGACCTTGACGCGGCGGTGAAAAAAATTGCCGAAGCGGGACTGGAGCCGATGGCTGGTTTTATTATGGGATTTGACAGTGACAAAGAAGAAGATCTGGATGCGTTACAGCAGTTTATCAACAGAAATCCAATCCCACACGCCATGGTCGGAGTCCTTCAGGCCATACCAAAAACTGACCTGCACGCGCGCATGAAAAAGGAGGGGCGTTTACTTCGGGAATACGATGGCGATCAGTTTGGCACAGCCAATTTTGAAACGGTGATTGACCCAGCCGTGCTCAGAGGCAAGTATGCCGAGGTTCTGCGAAGTATCTACAGCCCTAAGAATTATTTTGATCGCTGTCTGCATCTTATGAGGCTTCGTGATAATCCGCGATACTCCCTTTACAGGCATAAGCTGAAATTCGGCCTAAACGCCCTGAAAAACTCTATTGTCCAGCAGGGGCTGTGTTCCGATTACAGGGCCCGCTACTGGCAGTTTTTGAGCAGGGTTGCGGTAGGAATGACAGATAAAATTCATGCAGCCGTTACCTACGCCGCGAAATTTCATCATTATTATAGGTATACACAGGAAGATGTTCTGCCACGACTGGCGCAATAACGTGACGACTGTTCCGGCAACGGAGCGAATGCTATCATAATGCCATGAACAAAAGTGAACAGCTTAAAGGTCTTTCCAACAAGGAGGCAATAAGGGCGCTCAAAAAATACGGTCCAAATGAACTTGAAAAAAAGAGTCAGTGGACCGCGATGAAGGTTTTTTCAAGGCAGTTTGCCAATGTAATCGTCTGGATTCTGATAGTCGCCTCCGTCATTTCTTTTGTCATTGGCGAAGAACTTAATTTCTGGGTCATTAATTTCATCATTGTTTTCGTGATCGTCATGGGTTTCATTCAGGAATATAAGGCGGAACGGGTCATGGAAGCACTGAAAAAAATAATAAAACCTCTTACGACAGTGATTCGCGACGGCAACCTGATGCAGATTGAAGTGCGCGAAGTAGTACCCGGCGATGTTCTTTCCCTGGAAATGGGAGACCAGGTTCCCGCCGACGCAAAAATCATTGATGTCAACAATCTGGAAATAGATGAATCCCAGTTAACGGGCGAATCTGTGTCGGTACATAAACACGAAAAAGAAATGATTTATGCGGGGACTCAGGTGGTTTATGGCCGTTGTCTGGCACAGGTGATACATACAGGCATGAAGACGAAACTCGGAAGCATAGCAAGTCTTGTACAGACAAAAGAAGAAATTACCCCCCTGCAGAAAAGAATGGACCGGCTCGGAAAAGTTCTCGCTATAATCGCGCTATCCGCAACCGGTATCATTCTGTTTGTGGGGGTGATCAAGGGGGTTTCCGTCACCCAAATGCTCATTGTCGCTTTGGCTTTGGCCGTGGCCGCCGTGCCGGAGGGCCTTCCCTTGACCATGACCCTGTCGCTGTCATTCGGTATGAGTAAAATGGCCAGACAAAAAGCCGTCGTGCGCCGCATGATGGCAGTTGAAACTCTGGGTAGTACCACTGTGATCTGCACCGACAAGACCGGCACGCTGACTCAGAATGAAATGACTGTGCAAAAACTTTTCATCGATCATAAGATCATCACACTAAGCGGCCTTGGTTACAGTCCGACAGGTGATTTTAGGGAAGGGAAAAAAATCATAGGCACTTCTAAATGGAGAGAATTTTTTCAGGCCGCCCTGCTCTGCAACAACGGAAATTTAAGGGAAACGGAAAATGGCAGTTTTTTGCCCGTAGGCGACCCAACCGAAGTGGCTCTGATCACCATGGGGGAAAAAGCCGGCTTCCTGAAAGAGAAGCTGGATGACGCGAACAAAAGGGTGGAAGAAATTTTCTTCACCGCCTCCCGTAAAATGATGACCACCATTCATAAAATGAAGGGGGGCTATAAAATTTACAGCAAAGGAGCACCGGAAATTATTCTGGAAAAATGCAGTCATCAGCTGGTTAACGGACAAAGGAAAAAACTGACCGCAAAAGACCGGGAGCAGATCCTGAAACAAAATCATAAATTCGCGAAAAACGCTTTAAGAATTATCGCTCTCGCCTCAAAAGAAGAAGAGCGCAAATCGATTCCGGACAAAGATACTGAAAAAGAACTTACTTTTCTGGGGCTGGTTGCAATGCGCGATCCGGCCAGAGCGGAAGTACCTGAAGCCATTCGGGTGGCCAATTCCGCAGGAATGAGAATAGTTATGATAACCGGTGACAATAAAGAAACCGCCCTTTCAATCGCCAGACAAATAGGACTTGTAGGAAAAAAAGCGGATGCGCTGACCGGCGAAGATATGGATGCGCTGACCGACAAAGAACTTTCAGAAAAACTTCAAACTATTCAGGTGTTCGCCAGAACCCAGCCTGAACACAAACTGCGCATTGTCAGTCTGCTCAAAAAAGCCGGTGAAATCGTCGCCATGACCGGCGACGGAGTAAATGACGCCCCCGCCCTAAAAAAGGCAGACATTGGTATAGCCATGGGAATTAAGGGGACGGACGTGAGTAAACAGGCGGCCGATATGATCCTTCAGGATGACAATTTCGCGACTATCATAACAGCCGTGGAAGAAGGCCGCCGAATTTATCAGAACATAGAAAAATTTACGGGCTATCTGATTTCGAGGAATTTCACGGAAGTCATTCTGATTTTTCTGGGAATTTTGTTTTTTGATTTTGAATTCCTTCCACTTCTGGCCATTCAGATTCTGTTCATTAACGCTTTTGACGAGGAGATGCCTGCCATCGGCCTGGGGCTGGACAAGGCCCACGGAAATCTTATGAACCAGCCGCCCCGCCCGGCCGGCGAATCACTGCTAAACCGCGGAAATTCCATGCTGGTTTTTGGAGTGGCCATCTTTATGGCTCTTACAACTTTTATCATTTATATCACCCACAATCCCCTTCTGGACGTTGAAAAAGCAAGAACCATGGTTTTTGCCACCATTGTGACTATGGTTATTGTTGGGACTTACAACTTCCGTTCGATGCGGGAATCGATTTTTGTCACGGGGGTCTTCAACAACCCGCTTCTGTTTATCGGCGTTTCCTTAATCGCTATTATCACGCTTTTTGTGATGTACTTTGAACCAACTCAACGCATCTTTTCGCTAACCTCCATGGCCTTGAGTGACTGGATGATCTGCATCGGAGCCGCCATGCTAAATGTCGCTTACGTTGAAGGACTGAAGTTCTTCAGGAGAAATCTGTAAAAATAGGGGTATACCAAGGGCAACAAGCGCGGAAATCCATTTCGCAATTTGCGTCTCAAAAACTTGCTTAAGCATATCTTTTATGTTATAATAATTTAATCTAATTAACGAAGAAATGCCCAATCAACCACGAAAAAGTAAAGAAGTCCCCATTAAGCCTCTGGATCTGAAAAGAGTCAATAGGGTCCGGGACAGAGTAGCTAAAGTATTAGGCGGAGCCGCCATCATTGGTTCCGTCAGTGCCGGAGCCGGCCATGGCGCCGGTAAATACGTGCAATCCGGGTATCGTGAAGCGACTGGTTATTCACCGGCTCAGGCAGAACAAATTGAAACAAAATTACCAAAACTCACGAATAAACTTCCGGCACCGGCTACAAAAGAAACGCCAAAAAATGAAACCTGGTTCGAAAGAAAGCGGAGAGAGGCAAAAGAAGAATTAGAAAAAGTGAAAAGATGGGCCAACGACGAAGCCGGAGAAAAAATGGAAAACCTGCCAGTCGTAAAAGAATACAAAGAGGCTGTCAGACAAATGCAGGAATTAAAACAAAAAGCCCTGGAAGCCGGGGATGAGATTGCATACTGGTTCCCATTTCTGCTAATGTTTCTTGCCTGCGTTAAGCTTGCCAGAATAACCATAGCGGTAAACAGGGGTATCAAGAATTTCATAGACCCGGAAAGATCTAAAAAACTGGATGCTGTTGAAAAAAAGACGAATGAAATGATCGCAAAACTAAATAGTCTCGCGGAAAGCAATCAAAATGCCGCCCTGCCGGCAGGCGACAAAGAAGAAATGGAAGCCCTGGAACGTGATTTCACCGAAGTATCCGGCATCATAGATATGGAACCTGCCGGAATATCCGCCGCAGAGAAAAACGTGGGCTAAAATAGTTTAGCCAGATCTTCTTTCATCGCAATTGCCGCCTCACGAGCCGCCTCGGCATAAGCTTCACCGGGCTGGCCGTTTTTCTGGTAGGCAAAAATGATTCCGCGGGAAGAATTAACAATAGCACCTGTGCCGTTTTTGTGAAAACAGTAACGCACACTATCGGCGTTTCCGCCCTGCGCCCCGTAACCGGGAACCAGAAAGATCTGATTGGGCATAATGTTGCGAAGCACCCGGGCTTCTTCGGGGTAAGTAGCCCCCACCACCGCGCCAACTGCAGAAAAACCGCTCTGTCCTATGAGTTCCCGACCCCACCCCTCAACCAGCGTCGCAACCAGCTCATCCATCAGCTCATCACCAACAGCCACCCCCTGAATCTCGTCAGCAGAAGGATTGGAAGTGCGCACCAAAACAAAAATACCCTTCCCTTCCGCCGCGCAAACCTTCGTAAAAGGCCTGATGCCGTCCGTACCCAAATAAGGCGTAACGGTCATACAGTCCACATCGATTGTTTTCTGCGGAGAACCGAACACATCCACCGAACCCAGGTGGCCATTGGCATAAGCTTCGGCGGTAGAACCAATGTCGTTGCGTTTCGCATCACCGATAACCAGAAGGCCCTTTTCCTGCGCGTAACGCACCGTTTCTTCATATGCCCTGAATCCGTGATGCCCATAGCATTCATAAAAAGCGATCTGCGGTTTGACCGCAGGCACAATGTCCGCGACAGCATCGATAATCCCCTTATTGAAGCTTAGGATTGCTTCCGCGGCCCCCTCGGTCGTATCACCAAATTCCTCCCGGGCATTTGCCAGAATATGCTCAGGAATCTGACTGAGGCGGGGGTCAAGCCCCACCACGGTGGGATTACCAAGTTCACTGATACGATAGGTCAATCTGTTTGCAAAATGCCGCATAATATTGAGTTATCGGTTAAATAAAACTTCCTGTTCTTTGATTTTAAGACGTACATCCTGCGAAGACATCTTGGCCCGTTCGTTATAAGGCTCAATAGTCAGAATCCGTTCATAGGTAAACAGGGCATTTTCATAGTCGTCATCCTCGGCGCAGGAATCCGCCAGCAAAAAAAGATAATTCACTTCACGTGGTTTCAGTTCAGCAGCCCTTTTAAAACACTCAGCCGCCACCGAATAGCGCATCATAAGATGGTAAAGCTTCCCCAAAGCGAGGAATTTATGATCATCTTTGTCGTCAAGCTCCACAGCCCGCACATACACCTGAATGGCTTCTTTGTAAGCCTTTCTTTTAAGCAGAATTTTCCCTAAATTTTCATATATTTCAGGATTATCGGTATTTTCCTCAAGAAGCTTCCGGTACATGGTTTCGGCGCGCTTCAGATCACCGCTCTCCAGATAAATCCCGGCAAGTTTAAGACCCACCGGAAATTCATCATCTGTCATGGCCATAGCCTGTATCAGGTATTTTTTTGCTTCGGCGAATTGATTTTTGGCAATAGCCATTTCAGCCCGCCTCATTTCATCTTTGTACCGGACCAGATCATATTTTTTCCCTTCTTTTTCCTTTATGTATTCTTCTTTGAAACGCACGGATCCTTCCGCCTGTTCAATTTTTCGGTTCTTTTCAACTCTGACGGCCACCTGCTCTTTGAATTCACGCTTTTCGGTTCTGCTGAGCAGAAAAGCGCGCCTGGCAAGCAGAACCGAGATGGTAACGAAAGCAAAGATGAAGAGATAAAGCTGCAGCATTATGATAATGATCTTTCTGTATACAAAAGGAAGTTCTCCAGGGCCAATTTTTTATTGGCGTTCCGATCAATAAGATAACGTGTTTTAAGCAAATGTTCAAACAGATGAGTGATGCTCTTCAGATCGTAACGGGGGCTGAGAAAGGAACCGCCCGTGGCTAGGAAATCGTGAGCCGATTTTCGCAGGATCTGGCAGAAAACATCAAAAAAGAGTTCCAATTGGTCTTTATCGTCCTCCAAAGACTCCGCATAAGAAAACTTACTGACCAAATCGTTATTCTTAAGTATTTTGTCCACCTGGTTGTACACATTCCTGTAAGACGAAAGCGCCGCCGGCTCGGATAAAAGCCTGATAGCCAGACCGGGCCTGCCCTGCGCCATCTGTAAGATTTCTTCGAAATCAGGATGATCTTTAAAACGAGATGAAAGTTCATGATGCATCGTTGTCTCATCCACCAGAGAAAAACCATACTGTCTGACGCGTGAAAGAATTGTTGGCGTGATCTTTTTTATCTGGTCAGAAGTCATCAGAAATATTGTCTTGCCGGGCGGTTCCTCCAGGGTTTTCAGAAACGAATTCTGGGCTTCAATAGGCATTCTCTCAAGCGTTTCGATCAGCACAATCCTAAGACCCCCCTGCGAAGTCAAATTGGTTTTATGGATCAGAGCCCGTACGTCATCAATTTTAATCGTCTCGCCATTGTCCCTCATCAGAATTAAATCAGGATGTGAACCTGATTTTATGAGCTGACAATCCCTGCAACGGTGACATAGATTATTGGAGCAAAGTAGTATTTTGGCCAAAATGAACGCCACTGTGAACTTTCCGGTATCTTTAGGCCCGTGAAAAAGGTAAGCATGAACAAGCCGATCTGCGGCAATCTCTTTTTCAAGAGCAAGAAGCTGATTATCATGCCCGATGATGTCCCATGGATATTTCAGCATAGACTTATAGGGGTTCAATTATATAATCTGAAGGTGCGGAAGTCCACTTGCCCGCCAACTAAAGATTGCTTTGGACGAAGAAATTCACTAAAATACTTGAGCTTGTAAGGAAACGGGCCTGGATGGTGGAATCGGTAGACACGAGAGACTTAAAATCTCTTTCCTTCGGGAGTGAGGGTTCGAGTCCCTCTCCGGGCACCAAAATATAATATTCAGAATAAGCTGGAGAGGAACGAGAAGGGCGGGGAGGGTTCGTTACGAAGTATTCGAGTCCCGCTTTGGCGGGACGAGAGGGGTTCCCCTCCGGGCATCATATACCCCTTAACTACACAGACCACACTGACAAAGTCGGAAAAAATGCCACTAAACCTATAGAATAATGGAAAAATTACTCAAAAAACCGGTTTCTGAGTTCATGACCAAAAACGTGATCGCCGTCAAAGAGAGTGAGCCGATTAAAAAAGTCTTTAAATTGATGGACGAACATGGTATTTTAGGCCTCCCCGTTCTGAACGATGAAGGGGCGGTGATCGGAATCGTGACGGAAACAGATTTAATCAGGCATTTCACTACCCTCAGAGCGCCCCGTGGTATCAATATTCTGGGAAGCATCATTTATCTGGACAACATTGAGGATTTTAACAGGAATCTCAAGGATCACTGTGCCGAACTGGTAAAAGATGTCATGACCGAAGATGTGGCCACCATTATGCACAGTGCCACGTTGTTCGATGCAATCAACATTATGAGTGAAAGAAAGGTTAGCAGACTGCCAGTCATTGGCGAGAAAGGCGAATTAGTAGGTATCATCACCCGAAAAGACATCATTCATGAAATTGCCAAATTAAAGAATATTTAATCATTCTAATACAATGGAACCAATTATTGTTGAAGTAACGAAAGGGAAATACGCCACGAGCAAAGAAGCCCGGAAAAACGGACGGATCCCTATTGTCTATTATTCGAAGGACGTACAGCCTACCAATTTCTCGGTGGATTATCAGGATTTCCGCAGGGCCTACAAGAAAGCGGGACGAAGCGCTATAATGACTCTTATTGACGAGGACAAAAACGAGTACCAGGCTCTGACTCACGAACTGCAATACCATCCGGTAACGGACGCGATCATTCACGTGGATATGATGGCGATCAAAAAAGGCCAGAAAATTGAAACGGAAGTGCCTATTGTGTTGATTGGCGAAGCCCCGGCCGTCCGTGAACTGGGCGGTGTTCTGGTTCGCAATAAAGACCGCCTGTGGATCAAATGTCAGCCAAATGACCTGCCTCATGAAATCCAGCTGGACGTAAGCGGACTGGTAGATTTTCATTCTTCATTGACCGTGGGTGATATCAAAGCCCCCGAAGGAATCACTATTATGGACGCCAAAGACATTAGTGTTGTAACTATATCGGCACCACGCAAGGAAGAAGAGCCTGTGACCCAGGCGGCAGCTGCGGCCGAAGCTGTTACTGAAGAAACAGCCGAAGGAGAAGAAAAGAAAGAGGAGGGGGCAGGAGAGCCTGAATAAATTTTCATATGCACCTAGCGGATTTTGACTACCATCTTCCCAAAGAGTTGATCGCTCAAAAGCCGCTCGCAATAAGAGATCAGTCAAAACTGATGGTGCCTGACCGGAAAACCGGATCAATTTCCCACCATCAGTTTTTTGAACTGCCTGATCTTCTGGAACCGGGTTCTGTGCTGGTACTCAACGAATCAAGGGTTATTCCCGCCCGCCTACGGTTTAAACTGGGAAACGGAACGGCTGAAATTCTTCTGATAAAACATATTGCCGGTAATACCTGGGAATGCATGGTCAGGCCAGGCCACAAATTCACTCCGGGGGCCAAAATAAATGTGGATAACGGCCTGAGCTTAAACGTGAAAAACATAACGCCTCATGGCCTGCGGACCATCGAATTTGAATACGGGAACTTTGAAAGCTACCTCAAAACCCACGGCCAAACCCCGCTCCCGCCTTATATCAAAGAACCGATAGATGACCCGGAACAATATCAGACCATCTACGCCAGACCGGAAGGTTCAGTGGCCGCCCCAACAGCCGGTTTTCACTTCACGGACAGACTCCTAGGCAAACTGAAAGAACTGGGCATTCAAACGGAATTCATCACCCTGCATGTGGGCCTGGGAACTTTTCAGCCGGTAAAAACAGAAAAAATTGAGGAGCATAAAATGCACAGTGAATGGTTCGAGCTCAGTGAAAATATTGCCAAGCGACTGAATAAAGCCAAAAAAGATGGCAGAAAAATTATAGCGGTGGGAACCACTACAGTAAGAGTTCTGGAAACATGCTCGGACAAAAACGGCGAACTCCGACCTCAGACAGGCGAAACGGATATCTTCATTTTTCCCGGCTATCAGTGGAAATTTGTGGACGGACTCATTACTAACTTTCACGTACCCAAAAGTACTCTGCTGATGTTGGTCAGTTCATTTGCCGGCAGGGAATTTATATTAAAGGCTTACGAAGAAGCCAGGAAAAAAAACTACCGTTTTTTCAGTTTCGGAGATTCAATGTATATAAAATGAACCGGCTTTATCGCAGGTATGAGGGTAAATAAATGGGGCTTTTGAGTCCTTTTACTTTCTTCACGATTTCCAGATCAGACAAATTGATTTTCCCATAGTAAAGATCACGTAAATCACCCCCCTTGGCCGCAAAATCCTTCACCATCTTATAGCCTTTATAGTAGACAAAATCTTTAGTGAAAGCCCCTGGCTTACCAGTGTCACCCAGCCCGCGTTTAGCCTTCAGAGCCACCCGCCAGGCACTCCGACTGTCTCTTCTGATTAGAAAGGCAGCCAGC
>JAZDNJ010000095.1:0-2858 GCA_043800105.1 Patescibacteria group bacterium | reverse complement strand
ATCTGTACTCGATAAACTGCTTTTTATACTGACTGTCCGAGGACTTGGAAGTATCAAACCTGAAAATCTGACTTTCCGTGCCACTAACGGGCGTGTAAGAAAAAAACGCGGTCGGCTCCGTATTTTCAACCACAGTCACTTTTCTGGAAATGGCATCGGTAAGACCACCGCGGTCCAGCACCTGAACAGTAACCGTATAAGCACCGGGCTGCACAAATTTATGCTTAACGCTTTTTCCTCTTGAAAAAAAAGTATCCACCTTACCGTCGCTTTCAAAGTCCCAGCGAACCTGAAGATTCCCCGACTTCGTTTCATTATCGGATGATGAGTGGGCATCGAAAACAAATGAAGTGGCCGTCGTTCCGCTATTGGTATCGGCCAGTTCATTATCTGTACGCACCACAAAATTCGCCATTGGCGGAGTATTCCCGTTGGCAATCGCAATATCCACCTTTTCCTCAAAATCGTATGAAGGCGCAAACTTATTATTGAAAGGATCATATTGCGGCTGCACGTAGCCATCCGGCGTAAATTCGTTTGGCTTAAGAACGTCCGACCCCGGGTTGTCCAGTTCTGACGGCAACGGCAAAACATTTTGCACTTTCATGCCCTCATCTGCGGCGGCTTGAGCAGGCTGAGTCGAAGCCATAAGCATACTTACCGGCAAGGAAACCAGTAATAAAGCCATAAGCCCGATTGCCGCAAACTTTGCGTATTTCATAAATCCAACTAAAAAAGGATCTTCAAAATAACATAAAATAGAAAATGTGTCAAGGGTACTTGCATCAAATAGCAGCACACCATATAATGCGCCCTAATCATAATCGTAAAAACATATGTCGGAAAATGAAGAATTAAACCAGGAGACCGAAAAATCGGATCCTGTACCCAAAGAATCGGATCCGGAGGAAGATCAATGCCAACAGGTAAGCAGGGAGGTTACAAGAAGTATTATAGCCTTTTATAATCTTAAGAGGGCTTCAGGAAAACCAAAGCCCGGAAAGCTTCAAATAAAAGTCCGGGGTATCGGCACTAACGTAATGGTACATACGGATTTCCCGTTTGATAATATTTTCAGATACAGCGATGGATACGCAGCGGAGGTCATTCAGGGAGAAACTCGCAGACTCATTCGAGGCCTACTGGAGCGTTTTAACAAAAAAGAACTGGAAATTATTGCATTTGCCGACAGAAATGAAGGAATTGTCCGAATGACAAGGTCTTTTGGCGCACAAAATGCCGCATTACAGCCTGCGGGGAAGCCAAAGTCAGCACCCGCCCCGAAGTCAACACCGGCTCCAAAATCAACGCCCGCACCGAAGTCAACACCCCCTCTGGAGCCGGAGAAAACCCCCGATCCGGCCACGACCACAGACACGGCCACGGATCCGGCCCCAACCTCAACCTCAACCCTGCCTCCCACCTCTGATCCGGCCCCGGAGCAGACCCCACCCCCCACCCCCGAACCAACCCCCACCCCTGAACCGCCACCCACCAACGGTCTCAACGCGAAATCGACTCTCCTTCTGATTTTACCGGATCTAAAAGACCCCATCGATTACCAGTCAATGTATTGCTTCCCGACCGAAGCGACGCCGCACTATATTGAGCGCGCTCTTGATGTCATGGGCATAAAAACCGGCGTGCAAATGCTGGAACTCCTGGGCACCCGCACTCCCACCAAAGCCGAGTGGGAACTATTCATCGACAAAATCAAACAGGCGGCCTCATCGCAAAAAATCCCGTTCGGCGCAAACTGTGAAGCCACTCTTTATTGGTGGCTTGTAAAGAAAAAACACTGGGTGGATGTACGCGAAACCCGAATCGACTGATCACAACCCGGGTAAAAGGCTAACTGCTCCTCTTTATCTCAATCTTGATATTGTCCGGAATACCGGGCATATTCGGCGCCCACGCCGGCCAGCTTTCCACGTGCACCTTGTCGATTTCCGGCAGATTCTGGATATAAACCTCGGCCTCATCAATCGGCATATTCAGAACATGCTCTTTAACCTTGCGGATCAGCCGCGCGCCATTTTCCCTTTCAGGGCTGATGTCGTACTCCTCAATACCTTTTAATGTAGCAGTAATCTTGATTTTCCCCGACCCTTTTTCCGTGTCGATCACTCTGTACGAAAGCGATTCTTCATCAATGCGGTAAAGTCGCTTTTGCGGATTCTGCTTTAACTTAAGCTCCGTTTTCAGGATACCGAGCAGATCGTCCTTGCTGTAGGCAACGCCGCTGGCCACAATCTCCCCATTAACATCAAAACTATCCAGCCGCTGCCCCGCAAGGCCACCCGCAATCGAAACCGAAGGAGCGCTCATTTCAATGGCATCACCGCCCTTTACCAGCTCCAGATTGGCCTTCTGGGCCTCATTGCGCTCCTTGACGTAAGCCTGAAGCTCGGCCTCCGCCGATGCGCGCAGATCACTTTCCATCTTGGCACGCGCCGCCTCTATATCTTCAGCGGAAATTTGCTTGATAACAATAGTTTCACCACCGGTGAACGCCTCGAAGCTCTCGGCGTAAAGCCGTTTCTGGTTTTCAGAGGACAGTCCGGGAAGAAAAAATCTGGATGGACCAATATTACCCTTCTGCCCGATAACCTGATCGTAGGCGTCAAACTCATCCGCCACCACGGTAACTTCCAGCTTGCCGGGCTCCTCCGCGCTGGCCGCAGCCTGCACCGTCACCGGACTCTGCAGCCGAAAAACCAGACCATCGGAAGTCTGGAAACGGGTTTTCTCAACAAGAGGCCATGAATTATTGGAAGTATTCACAATCGTAACCTTACCGGTCGCATTTTTCCCCTCAAACAGTTTGCCCGTGGCCTGATAAGAAAAAACTTTCTGAA
>JAZDNJ010000093.1:0-11942 GCA_043800105.1 Patescibacteria group bacterium | reverse complement strand
TCCGGAAGGTACTGGAAAAGAAAGTCGCGATGCCCAGCATCAGAATCGCAGTAATGCCCACGGAAACCATGAGTTCAACCAGAGTGAAACCTGGGGTGTCACAACCCTTTTTCTTTTTAGAGGTATATTTTTTAAAAAGTTTTTCAGTCATATGCTGGAAGAATTCTCTGGGGAATTTCATAAAATTAATTCAATTAATCTCTGTTTTAAAACATTTTTTAGGAATGGATCATTTTTACAGCGTTTCTCATAGTCCTTTGGATCAAATTCCACAGGATTGATTTCTCTGTTAGTCGATCGCTCAATTTTTGTAAGTTGCCTGGATAGTTCCAAACCATCCTGCTCGCCAATCACCAATAAATCAATATCGCTGTATTCATCAAAATTTCCTTTGGCATAAGAACCAAAAATAAAAGCTCTTTTAATGCCGGGAACTTTTTGAAGCGCTTGCTTGATCTGATGCTCTATTCCATAAGTTTTATTAACAATGCCCTTATATTCGTTAAACAAAAAGAAAGACGGATTGAGTGAATAAAGACTTTGGTTGCCACGCTTTTTAACCTGAAATAACCCCTGTTTTGTCAGGGATTTGAGTTTTTTGTCCAGATTCCCCGGATCAGCCCCAATAATTCTGGCAATTTCGTGCAAATGATGTTCACTTGTCACATGCAGGAAAAAATATGTAAGCAGATCCCTTTCAATTTTGGAGTTAATTTTAATCATTGTATTCTTTTACTACAATCATAGTATTATATTACTATAAAAAAATCAAGATTATTTAAAAATAATTCGTTTAGCCGAAGCGCTGTGCTCACCGGAACTATCCGTCCAGGCAACGGTCATAGTCACAAGGGTGGCACTGTTCGAAGGGTCTGTTTCGACATGTTCAAAGGAACGCTCAAATAAGCCACCTTCAAGCTTCTCAGTGTCACTGCTGTTAATCGAATAACTGCCATTATTCTGCAGATAGCAGTGGACTGCGCAGGTACCAACAGCGACCTTCCCCAAAGCATCCGCAATCTCCAGCCCCTGAGCCGCGTACGAATAGGCCTTCAGCTCGAGCTGTTTGGTGTTACTCAGGGTCAGATTGCTGGTCTGAAGCTTGATCACACCAAAAACGATGACTGACAGAAAAAGCATCGCGAAAAGCAGTTCAATAAGGGAAAAACCGGCTTTTTTGATGTTAATTTTGGTCATCGTCCGTAGTTTAGCAGGTTTCCTGATGTTTGGCCACTTGCCCGAAAAAAGCGTGCGGGGGTTGATTTTTGGGCTTATTTTTGCTATAATATACAGATTAAATATATTAAAAATATGTCTTTACTTGAAGCCCTGCAAAAAAAGGACAAACCGCCCGTTGAAGACCCGCCATCTGAGAAAGAAGGCAAAGTCGTTATTATGAACAGGGAAGAAGAAAAAGAAGAAAAACAGGAAGAAACTGCCGAAAACCCCATTGCCACAACTTTCGATGAGAACAGTATCCCCACGATTCTGAGCGAGATATTTTCCGAAGCGATTAAACAGCACGCCAGTGACATTCACTTTAAGCCGACCGAAAAGCGGTTCATGGTCTATTACCGCATTGACGGCACAATGATCGAGCATAAGGCCTTAGACAAGATTTTTCACAATCCCATCATTGCGCGCATCAAAATCCTTTCCAGCCTCCGGATCGACGAACATCGTCTGCCTCAGGACGGAAAAACCGGCTTTGAGTCCGCGGATGGTAAAGAGGTGGACCTTCGCGTGTCCGTACTGCCAACGCAATTTGGCGAAAAAGTGGTCATTCGTTTGCTGGAAAAGAATCCACAAATGGTAGAACTTCGCGATCTGGGAATGCTGCCCAATATCCTGATGAAAGTGGAAAGACACCTGACAGCTTCTTACGGAATGGTGCTCGCGGTAGGACCGACCGGTTCCGGTAAATCCACCTCGCTTTTTTCCATGATTTCGACTTTTGATCCCACGGCGTTCAACATTTCGACCCTGGAAGATCCGATTGAATATAAAATCACCGGCGTCACGCAAACCCAGATCAACACCGAAATCGGCTTTGATTTCTCGGACGGCCTTCGTACCCTCGTCCGTCAGGACCCCGACATCATCATGGTGGGGGAAATCCGCGACCAGAAAACAGCCGCGCTCGCCATCGAATCCGCCCTGACCGGCCATCTGGTCTTTTCCACCCTGCACACCAACACGGCCGTTGGCACAATCCAGCGTCTGCTCAACATGGGTATCGACCGTTTTCTGATCACAGCCGCGGTCAAACTCATTATCTCTCAGCGACTGGTTCGCAAAATCTGTTCCAACTGCCGCGAATCTTATCCGGTTCCGGAAAAATACTACGACCTCTTCCTTGAGGATTCCGGGATTCACCCAAAAGACGCCTTCCTGTACAAGGCGAAAGGCTGTGAGCTCTGCAAAAATACCGGTTATAAAGGGCGGATCGGACTTTTTGAAGTGCTTGAAATGTCACCTGCTATCGAAGAATTAATCATCAGCAACGCTCCTCATAACGAAATCGAAGATCAGGCGGTAAAGGAAGGCATGATCCTGCTTCGCAAAGACGCTCTTTACAAAGCGATAACTGGCGACATCACCATCGAGGAAGCGATCCGCGCCATGGCTTAATACGAACCACGAATCATTAATCAGACTATTCTTTTTGACAGCACTCGCACTAAAACTCAGGGATCTCTTCTCGGACTTATGGCTCGGCCTCGCGCTGATGTTCAGTCGAAAACCAAAATCAAAGAAAGAAACAAAAGAAACTCCGGTTGCTCACGCGCAGGAAGCGTCTGCTGGCGTAATTCCGGTTGCCACAGGCGGACCAAAGGCGGCCACGGGCATGTCACAGATCATGGATATGCGGACGAAGCACGCCAAAGAAAAACAGGATCGCATCAAAAATGCCCATTTCTCTTTCGGCCTGAAGCATCTCAATTTATCCAAAAAAGCGCGTCTGGCCTTTTACGACCAAATGTCGACTCTGGTAGGTTCAGGAGTTCCGCTCATCGACTCGCTCTCGCTCATTCAGGCGCAGGAAAGGAACAAGAACGTGAAAAAACTTTACGCCGAAATGATCCATGAAATCAATGGCGGTATGTCGCTGGCTGAATCCATGGAAATCTTCCCTCATATTTTCCCGAAAATGCAGTCGGCCCTGGTAGAAGCGGCGGAAGCTTCGGGTAATTTAAAAGAAGTTCTGGCCGAACTGGTGGAAGAAATGGAGGCCAGTCAGGATTTTCTGAAAAAAGTGACCGGCGCCATGGTTTACCCCATCATCCTGATATGTCTGGCACTGTTTTTGGTCACAGGAATGATGGTTTTCGTAATTCCCAAAATTGCCGCCATGTATGAGCAGGCCAACGTAAAACTTCCGGGCATCACTCAGGTCGTCATCAGCATCAGCAACTTCATCGTGAACAAATGGCCGGTCCTTCTTGGGGGTATTATCGGCGGTGCCATAGCACTTTATGTATTCTTTTCAAAACTTCGTATTGGCCGGCTTCTGATGGAAAAGTTCGTAGCCGCAATCCCCGTAGCGGGGCGCATCGCCAAAGAAAAAAACATCATGATCATCGCTTCCAACATGGCCATGCTCATGAAAAGCGGCGTTCTTATCACCGAGGCTTTTGCGATTACCGAAAAGACAGTAAGCAACCTGCATTACCAGAAGGCCCTTGAAAAGATCCGTCAGGGCGTGGTTATGGGCAAGGAAGTCAGTCAGATGATGGGGCTTACGGACATCAGAGCGCAGAAATTTAAAGAACACCCGCTCTTCCCATTGCAGATGGCCCAGCTCATTCACATCGGCGAGAAAACCGGAACCATCGCCAATATGCTTTATAAGGTCAAAAATAACTATCATAAAAGCATCGACTACACCCTCCGGAATATCTCCACGATGGTTGAACCACTGATGATCTTCATCGTGGCCGCTCTGGTCGGTACTATTTTAATGGCCGTCATGCTGCCATTCTTCTACATCGGCTCCACCATCAGTTAAATTCAAACATATGGTTTTGCCTGATACTCCTCAAACACCGGACCAGACTGAAACACCGCCAGTACCATCAGAATTGGGCAAAATCGGTGACTTAGAGGGGGTTCAGGAGATTATCACTCATTTAAAGAAGGGTGAATGGGCGCCAATGGTCGGAGCCATTTTTACTTTGTATAAAGAATTATTCGGAACCCCCGAAGAAAAGGCGGAGATCGCGCGCGCCCGAACGGAGAATAAACTCCGGACTCTGCGCACAGATGTTGAAATAGAGCGGGAATCCAAAGATGAACCAGCCCAAGACGGAAAAAAAGAACAGAGTTCCGAACATGATGAAGTGGTTCCCTATAAGCCCGGCACCAAGGAGCCTCATTTATCTCCAAAAAACACTTTCAGACCTCAGGTTGAGCAGATTTACGCTCAAAACGAAACTTTTTTTACACTCCAGAATCTGAGTAAGTACTTTGGCCGGAACTACGAAAAATTCATTGTCAGAGAGGATCCGGTCACGCATGAACAGCCGATCACCTTTTTTGGCAAACCGATTAGCGGAGGCGTAAATCTTATGATGATTCCATTTTTAAGGATTGCTGAAAGAAACATTATGGATCTCGATCTCAACTACGCTCCCAGGCAAAAGGAAATCGAAGGATTCCAGAACAGAAATATGTGCGTCAGAACAGACCCCAGCAATCCTAACAGCAGAACAATAAGTGATTCAATTCCCAGTTTTCACAAGTATGGTCTGGCAATTGATATCGATAAGCCCGAAAATTGGCCGGAAAATGGCCGGGGCAACATTCCGGACGAAGTGGTTCTGGCGATGGCAAGAGCGGGTTTTAACATTGGCATGATGGGAGATCAAACCGCCAGACATTATCTGATCAATGACTCAATGCATTTTCAGATGCGATTTCCGCCTGACAGCCCCGCGGGACAGAAGATCGTTGAAGCGAGTCCGATTGGAAGAAGGTACTGGAAAGCCATCAGTCCGATGCTGGAGGGATTAAAACTCACGTCATAGACCGACTATTTTTTATACCATCAGGAAGATATACCCTGGGGTATAATCGAAACGTGAAGAAAAGTTATATTTCTGACATCACGAATAAGGTCAAAGCCTCCTACTCGCAGTTTGCCGGGGAATTTGATCAGACCCGCAGACAGCAGTGGCCGGAATTCGATCATTTTCTGGTCTACACCAAAAAACACGCCAAAGTTCTCGATCTCGGCTGTGGCAATGGCAGGCTGTATGACTTTTTGCGGCCCAAAGAGGTGACTTATCTGGGCATCGATCACAACTCACACTTGCTCGAATTAGCGCGCAGGAACTTCCCCGAAGCCAGGTTCCGGCTCGATGACCTCATGGATCTTCAGCTCGAAGAAGAGGCTTTCGACAATGTTTTTTGCGTCGCGGCTTTTCATCACGTTCCCTCCAAAAAAATGCGTCAAAAGGTGCTGGCCGACATTCACAAATCCCTTAAGCCCGATGGCATATTGATTCTTACAGTCTGGAATCTTTTTCAGTTCAGATATTTTAGCGCACTTATAAAAGCGATTCTGCGCGCCGTCTTAACGTTGGGTCTGAAGGGCGCCTGGAATGACCTCTGGATCAGGTGGGGAAATTACCCTTTAAAGCGTTATTATCATGCTTTTCGGCCAACCGAATTAATGGCTCTGTTTAGCCAAAAATTATGGGAAATCGAAGAATTCTACTTTACGCGAAAAGGAAAACGGGTAAGATGGTTCAGGTCCTTTAATTTTGTTCTGATCGCCCGAAAAAAGTGAAAGAAAAAGTAAACATCGCGGGGGTCGAATTTGACGCGGTGCGTTATGTTGACGTCCTAACGGCCGTGGAGGTTTTTGTTAATCAGGGGTACCAAAAACACATGATCGTAACGCCTAATCCGGAGATGGTCGTTTATTCACAGAAGCACGAAGATTTCAGAAATATTCTCAATTCGGCTTCCATGGCGGTACCCGATGGCATCGGCATTCTCTGGGCGGCTCATTATCTGAGTATGCCAAGAACAAAAAGCGGGTTTGGCGGAATAATGCAGGTGATCGGCAGTCTGTTTCAGGTGTTCTTCAAAATGAAGGCGATCTATAGGGTCTTACCGGCTCGCGTTACCGGCGCCGATCTGCTTTTTAAAATCGTGGAGGAAAGTCAGAAAAAGGGCTGGCGCGTCTATCTTCTGGGGGCGGCGCCGGGCATCGCCAATATTGCCTTGGAGCGTCTTCACAAAAAATACCCGCAAGCCGTTTTTGCCGGTTGTTTTGCCGGAACTCCCGCGCAGACCCACGAAGACGAACTTTGCCAGCGCATAAACCTGGCCGGGCCGGACATCCTTTTTGTCGCTTATGGAAGTCCCGCGCAGGAAGAGTGGATAAACCGCAACCTGCACAAATTCAGTTCGGTGAAGGTGGCCATAGGTGTTGGTGGTGCCATCGATTTTGCGGCGGGAAAGGCAAAGCGTGCCCCAAAATTACTTCGCAGTCTTGGGCTGGAATGGTTCTGGCGGCTCATCACTCAGCCCCGCCGGTTCAGGCGAATATGGAACGCAACTTTTGTATTTGTGAAACTCATTTTCCGGTTGAAACGCGGTATTGACTCATGATAAGCTGAAAACAAGAAACAAGTCGTCCTCCGAAACGATGCTGATTTTATGGAAAAAGACGAGCACGATTTTAAAGGCCAGATGAAATACGAGCAGTACCAGTTCTTTTTCCGGAAACACTGGGTCAAATTCATTCAGCCAATTCTTTTAAGCCTGCCGGTGGGTTTGCTCATACTGGTGATTCTGATTTTTCTGGGCCGCCTTACCCTACTCGTAAATATCGCATTTATCCACGTCTTTTACGTCCACTTCACCCTATTGACTTCAATAGGGTTTTTGATTCTGGCCGGTCTGCAGATGATCAACTTTTATTTTGATATGGTTATTGTCACAGATTCAAGAATTCTGATTGTCAAAAAAACCTGTTTTCTGAAAAACAACTCCGACGCCATCGATCTTACAAAAATTCAGGATATCGCTGTGGAAAGTCATGGGATTTTGCGCAACTACCTTCGTTACGGAAAACTGATCATCACCCTTTCCACGTCCGCCCCGCCCCTGGTTATTCAGCATGTGCCTGACCCTCACTTCTACCTTGAATGGGCGAACCGGGTCAAACGCGAACACATTTTAAGAAGGCGAACTGATCGTTTTCCCGCCAGACCGGAAGACCAAAAATCACAGGATTACTCGGACTATTTACAGGATGTCCGGAATCTTAACCTATGATTTCGGTCATTTTCTGTTAAAATGGAGCAAGCGAAAATCTAATTCTATGCTTGAAAACCTGCCAGGAAGACAGCCGGATGAAAAAGTGATCATGGTTATCCGAAAGCATCCGATCGTGTATATAAGGATTTTTTTGGTTTTTATGGTGGCGGCAGTTGTTCCGCTGACAATTTTTCTGATTATCTGGTCAAAAACCTTTCCGCTTTCTCAGGGGAGTACGCTCAGCGTAATCGGCTTTCTCGGAGCAGGCCTGTATTTTTTGTACAGTCTCGCCCTGCTGGTGGTCTCTATTCTGAATGAAGAATTTGACCTTTTCATCCTTACAGACCACCGGCTGATCGACATCACGCAGGTCAGTTTTTTGAGCCGCACGGTAGCCACAACTCCGCTTAACCAAATCCAGGACGCCACGAGCAGCATTCAGGGAATTCTGGGTACTGTGCTAAATTATGGCACGATTGACGTTCAGACAGCGGCCGGCAGCGCCAGTAATTTTACCATCGATACCATTTCCGATCCGGCTAATGTCGCGCGGGCAATCCTGAATCAGGTTGATATCCGCAAAGAAAAGGATTTAAAATACCGCAAAGATTCTTACGTGACGAAACAAGAGGTCTGACCGGAAAAAAAGTTTTCATTTCTTAAAAAAATGCCGTAGGATGTGAAGCACCTTTTCTTTTTGAGTATGGCACGAGGTGTTAAACAAATCGACAGCTCAAACGAGGGCTTTGAAAGCGCCGAATCAGACGTTTTGACCCGTGTTCTTGACAGAAACCGGATGACGCAGGTAAGGCGTGAAATCGGCATGATTGCCGACCGGTCATATCACGAGAATCTGATCAGTGATGAGGCCTACGAAGGCTACCGGGAATTGGCGGATGGGCGTGAAGAGCATGAAGTGGGTGCGCAGATGCTGGAAAGCGCGCGTAACTTTGCCGAACAGCATGAAGCGAAGGCAATCCGCATTCACAAAAAAATCCGGACAGCCGTCAGTCAGAAAATCGCTTCGGAAGATGATGAAGAATTTCTGATGGAAAAACTGGTGATCGATAATATCAGATTCGTCGAGCAGTCGGAAGAGGTCGAGGCTCTGATCGATCAGAAACTGGCTCGCATGAAGAAGGACAAAGAAAGATATACAGCGCTTGCCAACCACGAACTGATCCAGGATGTAGGATACCTGAAAATAGACAGCGGCACCCGCATCGATTTTCCCGGAGAAGACGAATTTCTGGAACTGACAGTGCCGGAGCGCCGGGAACTTCTGAAAAAACTGGAGGATGCTCTGCCAAAGGCCGAACTGTACGCGAAGGAAAACGGGGAGGAAGAAGATGAAGAACTTTTGGTGACCTATACCGAAAAACTGGAAGGGGCGCTGGAAGAGGGAATTATCGGCCAGCATACCTACAACAGATTCCTCAATGGTTTTAAGAAAATTGACCGCAAAGAAAAAGCATACTGGGATAAGGAATTTGACGCTCAGATGAAGCGTTACCGGACGCTTTGGACCCAAATCCGTGGCACGCTTCAGGACGAAGCTCTCGAAAGCATGGAGGGGATGATCGATCATGCCGGATACACCGAACTGTTTAATAAATTTGGCGAACTCAAAAAGTCTGAATCCGCCCGGCTCAGCGCCGGTTACGCCAAAGAGCTGGAAGAATACCGGAAAGAAGGCGTAATTGGCCGGCATACGGTCAGCCAGTTTGTCATATGGATGAACCAACAGGATTTATCCGGCAAATATGAGGCTGAAGAAAAACTGCCCGGTGAGATGGCCCGTTATGAAGATCTGTGGCAGAAAATTGAAGAACTGCCGAAGAAACAGCAGGCTTTTCTGAGATCCAAAATCGATATCTGGGGCTACAGCGAGCTAAATCAGCAGTACGCTCAGTTCAGCGGAACAGAAAGCAGTCAGGACGGGAATGAAAGTGAGCAGGTCCTGGGACAAATCCGGTCGTCTGAAATAAAGGAGGCTATGGAGGAAACCAATGAAATGCTGGTCGGGGAAAAAGGCGGAAAACGTAAGACATTTATTCGCATCCTCGACAAAATGTTCAGCCGTGTGAATCGGGACGCTTTCGATGCCACCAGCTTCGAGGCGGAACTGCGGGAAAGGGCGGCCCGGGAAAACCCTGATATAAAACGTGATCCGAAAGGGCGCGGAACGGACAAAGAAGTTGATTTTGATCAGATTGATAATGACACGGAAATTCTTGAAACATCGGGAAAAGCGAGAGTGAACGAAAGTCTCGGTTTTATTCAGGTGGAATCAGCTGTCGGAGATAAAACCGCCCGTCAGACACAGATAACGATCAACGAAGATGCGGGCTTACACCGTTTTTTGGGGGAAGACACAAAGCACAGCTATCGGGCGCAGGAAGCCGGCGGAAATGACGACCTTTCACTGGCTATATACTCGGATTCAGGCAGAACGGTTGAGCTGGATCTTCGGGAAGTCCGGACGCTTCGCGAATACCTTCAAAAGAGCGAAGAAGAACATGAGGATCAGGCGGCCTAAGCTTTACCGCGGAGTTCTTTAGCTTTTTTGTCGTACTGAAGAACCGTGTCCACATAAGTGGCATGAGACCAGGTTAAAGGCGCGACCGAAAGCGGTTCCCCGTTAAATGGACTGACCTGCTCCGGCATAATACCGGCGGAATTCGCCTGCTTGGCGGCCCATTCAATAAGCGTCTTTACTTCATTCAAATCTTCCTGTTTTTTTGCCAGGGCCATAAGCCATTGAGCGTGCCAAAGGGTGGTAATAATCCAGGGATTGCCCGGTATATCGCGGTAATCACCGGCTACCCGCTGGTAATCGTCATTTTCACTTCTGGCCAGTCCGCCAATGTGATTGCGCACCAGCAGTTTTTCGTAAATGGTCTGGTTGGTTCTCACAATCCTCTCGTCATCGGGCGCGAGAACTCCCATCATCCACAAAGCGTGCATACTGGCGTCCAGTCCGTAATCTTTTTTAAGCTCACGGGTTACCGTGTTCAGTTCCACGCGTTTGAGAAAACGGCCTTCTTTTTCATCGTACAGATGCGCCAGAATGGCTTTCTTAATGCTCTCAGCGGCTGTTTTGTAGCGGCTGGAGTGATTGAAATGACCGATGATCGAAGAGAGTTTGCTGGCGGCTTCGAGCCCCGCAAACACGCAGGCGGCCGTGTAAGAAAAAATTCCGCGCTCCCTTTCCCACAAATCATAAGTAGGCAGGGGCAGGCCGGTCTTCTCGTCCGCGAAATGGCTCATAAAATTACCTGCCGCGCGGATCAGCGCCTCGTACATTTCCTGAATAAATTCAATATCTTTGTATCGTTCCCAGTGTCGCCACAAAGCGTAAGTCACAATAGCGGTCTCATCTTCCTGAATCGGCATCTGCATTTCACCGTCTTTGTACCATGGGTGCCAGCTGGAACCAACCGATTCATCCGGATTGTATTTGTGAAGCAGATAGCCTTCCTTAGTCATGGTTTCGGCGCAGAACTGGAAGAAGCGTTTGGTGATTTCACCGTAACCCGCCTGATCCAGCGCGATGCTTACCCAGGCCCCGTCGCGGGGCCACATGTAGGTATAAGTGTCTTTGTTGAATTTCATAATATCCGAATCGTTGGCGGCAATAATGGCTCCCCGGTTATCTATCTGGGTGCGGATTATCAGCAGACTCTGTTTATATTCTTTCAGCAGTTTCGGATCCAGTTCCAGGTGTTTGTCGGCATCCTTGTTCACCCAGCTGATCCAGTAGTTGATGGTGTTTTTCAGGAGTTTTTCGGGGTTTTCATGCAGAATGAATTCATGCATGTCTTCCACTTCATTCAGATCTTTTCCGGCGCAGATCCACACGTATAGAATCTTCTCTTCCTGTGCTTTCAGCGACACGTTGAACTGCACGGTGGAATCCACCGACCCCTGTTCAATAGGATGCTCATGCAGATTGCCATCCTCGGCATCGCGCCATGTGCCTTCCAGTCCGCGGTATTCGCTCTTGCCTGTGGTAAAGGAATCGACTCCGGCTTTGCCGTTCTGCATGCCGCAGATCCAGAAGTAGCGTCGTTTGCGATAATGGATCATGGCCTTATATTCGGGATCATAAAAAGCGGTATCCTGTTGCTTGTCGCCATACAGGTGGAAGTCCTGATTGAAGTAAATCCTGAGTTCACGGTCATAGGTGGCTTCATTACGGATCCTGACCTTTCTCACGAATACATTTTCGCTGTGATAAACAAAATCATTAAAATCCAGGCGCAGCATCAGTTCAACATTCCGTGACCGGCTGTCGGTCACCAGTGTTTCAGGCATATAGTTGATCTCGTGTTCCCAGTGTCCGTCATTCAGCCATGAAAATCTGTTGTCAACAAACACTCCTACACGGTGCCAGTGCTGAAAATCAATATGGTCTTCCATTCCCACATAAGGGAAGTAAAGGTCTTCCAGCAGATTATTCCTGTTGATGCAGGCGAGCAGATTCCCGTTTCCTGTGACGGCGGCTCTTGGCATGTTTTAGAATTTTAAATTTTAATTAATTTTTCTTCAAAATCATTCAGCGTATTCATGTAAGTAATGTACGCGTCATAAGGTGATTCATAGCACGAAAAATAGGCGTGCACATCCCCGTCGTTCCAGTATTTGGTGCACATGTAATAAAAATGATC
>JAZDNJ010000081.1:0-4008 GCA_043800105.1 Patescibacteria group bacterium | reverse complement strand
CTGGCTACGAAATCTTCCACATCCTGGGTAATGGTGGTGATCCCAAGGTAGTATTTGCGGGCTCTTTTTACCAATCCGTAAAGGAAGCGGGCGGAGTCTTCATATTGCATAAGCGACCAGGCCTCGTCCACGACGAGTATTCTGCGTTTGAGCTGGGATCTTACTTCATTCCAGATGTAGTTCAGAATAATGTACATAGCTATCGGCCTCAGCACATCCTCCAGATCCCTGATGCAGAAAACCATCAGACTGCTGGTATTCAGATCCACGTTGGTCGGCCTGTTGAAAAGTCCCGAAAAGGTTCCGACTGTGTATTTCTGCAGTCTCTGTGCCAGATTGTCTGCTCCTTTCATATTGCTCAGAACATCGTACAGGTCCTCCATGGTTGGTGGTTCCATTTTGGATGGGTTGGCGGTTCCCATGGTAATGCCCTTCAGCGCGTAGGTATCAAGCAGAGCCTTGTCCATCAGCCCCTCTTCTTCCGGAGTCAGTTTGCCCAGCATCAGATTGAGCAGGCCATGCAGAGTGATGATGTTGGCACGCAGAAGTTCGCCTGAGCTCTCGTCGCTTTCGCCGATAGGTGAGGGCAGATCAAACGGGTTTATACGTTGCGGTGAGTTGAGCGAAACCCTCAGGTAAGTTCCGTTGACCGTATTCGCCAGTTCCTCGTATTCGTTTTCGGGGTCGATGATGATAACATCCGTTCCCATCATAAGTGAGCGCAGAACTTCCAGTTTTACCGCGTAGGACTTACCGGCGCCGGATTTGGCGAAGACCACGGAATTGGCGTTTTCCAGATTGAAGCGGTCGAAGATGATAAGACTGTCGTTGTGGCGGTTGATGCCGTACAGAATGCCTTCGCTTGAAGTCAGGTCGGAAGAACTGAAGGGGAAGGTGGTCGACAGGGGATTCGTATTCATGTTGTGGCTGATCTCCAGGCGGTCCTGAGCCAGAGGGATGCATGAGTTAAATCCATGTTCCATCTGAAGATCGGCTGATTTGGTCAAAACCAGTTTGCCCCCCAGCGCTGTTTCGAGTTTTGTCTGAATCTTCCTGATCTTACTTTCATCTTCTCCGTAAATGGTAAAGTAGAGTCCGAACTGAAAGAATTTTTCTTCACCGCGCTGAATGTTCCGGCGCAGTTCCTCGGCATCCTGCAAAGCTGTTTCAAGTGCCGGGTCACTGACCATTCCCTTTTCCTGTTCGATGCGCATGGATGACTGAATCTGGGCGACCTTGTTCTTCAGAAATTTCATCATTTTGGTACTGCTGCTCGGATAGATGAACATGGAAATGTCCATACTGACATCAAAGTTGATAATCGGCGAAAGCCAGTTCACTTCGATGTAGCGGGGATAGGCGTATACAAAAAAACTTTTGGCCAGCAGACCGCTTATTTTGACCTTGTCGAATGTGATTTCCATGGAAGAAGGCGCGATCAGGTCTTTGATGGTAGCCAGGCCCTGTTTGTAGATTTTTTCTGCTTCTTTTATTTCCTGGGCCGTGGCTTTTTCGGTTTCTTTTCCTTCCGCCATATCTACCTGCTGAGCCGTGACTTCCGCCGTTTTTTCAGCCTTTTTTCCCGGAACAGGAAGGTGTGTTCCGGTGGCCGGTCTTTTTGGAGGAAAAAGGGTGTATTTCAGTTTTTGCAGGAAGCTGAGTTTTTTTGGCGCTCCTGCCAGTTCTTTTTCATCAAAAACCACTGCTTTCTTTTCTTCGGCCTTCTTTTTCAGGGATTCGGGTATTCCAGGCGGTGGCGGCGTAGCGGCATTTACAGCCTGCACCTCCGTATTTGCTGGGTTTTGTGGATCCATAAATACTATTTAATCCTTATATTATATCAAAAAAATGGCCAAAAAACAAGCATGCCTGCCCGGCAGGCAGGGATTTATGGCTGAAAATAGGGGAGTTTTAGCTGATTCCCATCCCCAGCAGGCCCACAATCAGGCCGATGACTCCGAACATGGCGCCAATGATCCAGAAACGCATGGTGATTTTGGCTTCTCCCCAGCCTTTTTTTTCAAAATGATGATGCAGAGGGGCCACCAGAAAGACCTTCTTTCTGAAGAATTTTTTGCTAACCAGCTGAATGATGACAGACAGGGTTTCGACAATGAAAATGGCTCCCACAATAATCAGGACAACGAGGGAATCGATCATCATGGCAATCACGCCCAGAGTCGCTCCGTAGGCCAGGGCGCCGGTGTCGCCCATATAGTACAGGGCCGGAGGCACGTTATTCCACAAATAGGCCATCAGACTGCCGATCATCAGGCCACAGAAGATGGCCAGCATCAGCTGTCCTTTCATGAAGGCGATCACTCCGAAGGCTGCGAAGGCCAGAATCAGAAGTCCGCCGGCCAGACCGTCTAAGCCGTCGGTTATATTCACAGCATTGGCGGTTGATACGATGACGAGCATAAAAAGAGGAATATACCAAAGTCCGATGCTGAAATCACCCAGACTGGGAACATGAATGTGTGAGAAGCCCAATTTATAGTAAAACCACCATGCGCCTAAAACCGCTAGAAGCGTGAGCCAAAGGAATTTCGGTCTAGCTTTAATGCCTTTAACCCCCCCGATTCCCTTTATATTAAGCCAGTCATCCACGGCACCCAGAAAACCCACGGCGACGAGGGTGAAAAGAGGCAGGTAGACGAGGCCCCTTTGAAGGAGTGAGTGGTCAATTAAACCGACAAGCGCCAGGAATCTGGAAAAAATAATAATCAGGAAAACCGACCCCCACATAATGACTCCGCCCATGGTCGGGGTACCGGTTTTTTTGGCGTGCATTTCCTTAAAAATCGAAGCCTCTTCCCCGCTCATGGCGTTGTCTCTGATCTGCTTGCCAAGTCCGAATTTTTTTGCCGCCTTCAGATAAACCGGAGTCAGAAGAAGAGTCAGAATAAAGGTGAGCGCGGACCAGCTGAATACCTGTATGAGTTCGGGGACTATTTGCACAAAAGTAAATTAATAGCTTTTATTCGCCATGATAAACGTGCTGTTTGTCGATGTCGTAGAATTTCATCTGCTTTTTATCAAACCTAAGTGAAACCTTTCCGACCGGGCCGTTGCGGTGCTTGCGAATGTATACATCGGTAATACCCAGTTCGTCTTCCGACAGGTTTTCTTCGTAATAGTCTTTTCTGTAGAGCATGAGTACGATGTCAGCGTCCTGTTCAATTGAACCGGATTCACGTAGATCTGAAAGCTGGGGGATTTTGGGGTTTCTCATTTCGACGGCGCGGGAAAGCTGGGAAAGGGCGATGATCGGAATATGAAGTTCGCGCCCAAGGGCCTTGAGCGATCGGGAGATTTCAGAGATTTCCTGCACACGGTTTCCGCTGTAAGCCTGGTTTCCCGTAGACATCAGCTGCAGATAATCGACAACGATCAGGTCCAGTCCGTGCTCCATCTGGAGCCGTCTGGCTTTTGCTTTAAGTTCGGCAACGGACATGCCCACTGAGTCATCTATGTAAATGGGCGCTTTATTCAGCATGTCCATGGCGGATCCCATATTCTGGAAGTCTTTATCGTCCAGGCGGCCATGCTGAAGTTTCCACGAGTCGACGCCCAATATACTGCAGAACATACGGTCGACAAGCTGTTCTTTTGACATTTCCAGCGAGAAAATGCCTACAGTGAACTTCTTGCTGGCCTCGATGGCGATCTTCTGGACCATGGAAAGGGAAAGGGCCGTTTTTCCCATACTGGGCCTGGCCGCCAGAATTAAAAGATCGGAAGGCTGAAGGCCGGAAAGGATGTTGTCGAGGGATTTGAAGCCTGTGGAAATGCCTTTTACCTTATCTTTGTCTTCGGCAACGTGCAGAGCGGAAAATTCCTCAAAACGTTTGCCTAGAATTTCGCGGATGTGAACAAAACGGTCTTTCAGGAAAGTCTGTGTGATGCCAAAAACCTCTTTTTCAGCGGTTTCCAGTAAATTTTCGATATTTTCATCCTCATTGTAGCCGCAGCCGGTAATCACGTTGCCCACGCGGATCATTTTGC
>JAZDNJ010000079.1:0-4258 GCA_043800105.1 Patescibacteria group bacterium | reverse complement strand
AGGTTTTGGGGTTACGACAGGAGCAGTAGCAGGCTGATTTACCTGAACAGCCGCCATTTCCGGATTCACGGATTTCTGCGGAGCACCGGAAACAGGCCCCTGAGGCGCTTGGGGCTCAGCAGACTGAGAATTTACATTTTTATTTGGGCCAACATCTTCTGGCATTTTGTTTTTTGTTATTTTTTCAAGGCTCATTGTATATAACTGAAGCAATATCGTCAATTTTTACACCTGCCCAATAAGCTCACGCCAGTTTTTCTTTCTAAGCATTTTCGCCAATTCACTATGGGTAATTCCGCCTTCAGACAAAGCCAACCTAAGCCCTTCGGAAGACAAAATTAAATTAAGTTTCTCTTCCCATCCTTTGTTCACAACGATCTGCGAGAGGTGGGAAGCCTCGAAGCCCGCCCCGGTCAGGCGTCTGAGTTTTTCGGGGTCTTCAAAATACCTGAGCTTCTCCTCCCAGCCTGCGTTCCGGACGATCTGCGAGAGGTGGTAGCCGTTAAACTTGATAGCAGGATTAAAAGTGCGGATAGCTCTGAGCTTACGAAGTCCTGCAGGCATTCTAAGAATTTTCTTTATGTATTTCCTGTCTCCTAAAATTACCTGATAAGTATCAGCGTATTGTCTGAGCTCGGCAATGACTCCGGGAATATCACAGTGACAGGAAAGGTCAATGATATCAGCGCGGTTAAATCCTATTTTATTGAGCCATCGGATATCTTCATCATTTAAAGTCTTTCCCTGCAAAACCTCAGCAATGGCTTGCCTGACCTGTGTTATATCACCTTTAAGTTCCTCATCCCCGCATTTAGCCTCACCCAGAATGACAGCGGTAGTTCGCAGGTAAAGCTCCAGTTTCTCATCAAAGGCTTTCCTGAGGATTTCAAAATCATTGCGGTAAGTTTCACTAAGAATAAGCTCTATAACCCTTCTGCTCTCAGCGGGAAGAGAAGAGAAACCCGGATGAGTGATGATTATTTTTTTCCCTTTTTTTTCACTGTGCCGGGAAATCAAAGACTTGATTCCTGAATCCAGAGAATCCCCCTCTGTAAGAGATCCATCTTCTTTTCCGCATGATTTAGATTGTGAATGCTTTGACATGGCTGTAAATTATATAACATTTTATGAATTTTGTAAAGCCAATATCCGAAAGGTCAAAATAAGTACCAATGATACAATTAAGTCACCGCTAACCATGCAGAAATGCTTATCGATTATCACCTCCACAACCGCTTTTCCCCCGATTCCGGAGAAGACACCCGTAAAATCGTCGAAAAGGCCATTGAAACGGGCATACAGGATATCTGCGTCACCAATCACCCCGAACTGCATGACAAACGTACCGGAAGGGGAACTTTCAACAAAAATGAAGCAAAAGAAAGATTCAGGAAAATAAAGGCCGAACTCGATGAAGTTCAAAAGGAGCACCCCGGCATCAGAATCGGCTTCGGAGTGGAGCTGGAATATGTCAAAAGATGGATGAGTGAATTGGCCGGATTCGTCAGAGAAACGGACTTTGATTTTATTCTCGGATCCGTTCACATAGTTAAAGACATCATCATCTCATCTCACCTGTACGCCGACGCGCTTTACTCGCGTGTGGACGAAGAAACAGCTTACACCGCCTATTTTGACACCCTGATGAAACTGGTTGAGTGGGGGCATTTTGACATCGTGGCTCATTTTGATATATGCAAAAAGTACGGCCACAAATTTTACGGTCCTTTTCAGCCCGAAAAATACAAAGGCCAAATCGTTCCGATTCTGAAAAAAATGAAGGAAAAAGGAATCGGCCTGGAACTCAACACCAAGTGCATAGACGTAAAATGTAAAGAACTGTTCCCCCACCCCGATGTTCTGCGCTGGGCCGTAAAAGCCGGCATCAAAAACTTCACCCTCGGCTCCGATGCCCATAGGGTAAAAGATGTCGGCCGGCACATCAGAGAAACACTCGAAGTAGCCAGACAGGCAGGCGTTACACACATTTCCACCTACTCAAAAAGAATCCCGACACTGCACGCCATATAAAATATTCCTGCCTTAGGCATTTTTCAGCCAGTCCGGCACAGGTCCCTCATCTTTTTTAGCAGGTTCAGCACTACTCTTAGCTGGTGCTTCCTCAGCAGGCTCTTCTTCAACTTCACCCTCAATCACATCCGGTTTGGTTGGGGTAACTGCGGCAGGCGTGGTGCTTTTTAACCAGTCAGGAACAGGGCCTTCCGCCTTGGCCAGCGGCGGTTCTTTAGCGGGAGCTTCCGGCTCCGGTTCTTCATTTATTTCTTCAGCAGGCTCTTCAGCAGGAGCTGGTTTGGCCTGAACAGGTTTTTCAGGAATTGTCTTTTGCGGTGGAACAGCTTCAGGCTGGGTGCCTGGTTCAATCATTTCATGCACTCCGATCATCCCGAGGATTTTAATCCTGAGCTCATCAATTAATTCTTCAAACACCAGATCAGGATGCTGGATTTTAAGGAAAGCCAGTAAGCCGACAACAATAAGCAGTACCAGCAGAATAACTGCCAGAATAATGTAAAAGATGACTTTCACAATCGCCCAGATGATTGATCCGCCCTCACCGGTACCGGGCGCCTTAGCTTCTTCACCTGCCCCGGCAGGCACGCCTTCTTCCGCCGCGATCCCCTCAATGACCACTTCCTGCGTTTTGGTGTTGCTCACCTGGTCGGCATCAACAACTGTAAGGGTAACAACATAATTGCCGTTTTTGGTATATGTATAGGTTGGGTTCTGAACGCCTATCTGATCTTTCTGAGCCTCGTAGCTTGCCGGATCAGTATCGCCGAAACTCCATGTATAAGAAAGGGCCTTGCTGGTCAGGTTCGGACTGACAACTGAAAGATTGTTAAATGTTACCTTACCCTCTTCAGCAGTATATTCAAAATCCGCTGTCGTTACGGCGGTATCTTTCACCAAAACATCCAGACTGAAATTAGCTTCATTGCCGGCATCATCCTGTACGCGCACTTTGGCCAGCTGAATACCGGGAGTGTCATAAATGTAAGAAACGGTATTGTCCCCTTCCACAGTCTGATCGACTTCGCCGTCGCCATTAAAATCCCAGTCAAAAATGTAACTGCTGAGATCCTGAACAAGGCCTTCCACGGTAAAATTTATAGGATCTCCCTTTTGGACGAATTCCTTGTCAGCTTTAAGCTGAATAGGTGACTCTGCCTCCGTTACCTCGGAAACCGTGATAACCAGCCTTTCGGTGAATTTGATTTCCCGCTGAATCCGGCTTCCGCTTCCGCCTTTGCTCACCACAATCAGCTGAGCAATGATCTGATCATCCGTTTTTTCGTAGGCAGTTACCCAGACATCGCCGGTCTTAAAGGAGTTATCAGTACGGTTATCGATATCATTGGCCGGATTGCCGTCGCCATCCGAATCCACAAAAATGTTCTTGTCGATTCTGTGCTCAATAATATCCCCCTGACTGCGGCGGGAGTAAAAAGCAACGGTATCAAGTGCGTCGTAAACGTAAATCTTCTTGTCTTCCGGATCAAGAACAGGAAGGGTATCAAGAACCGCCACCACATTCCCCTCCTTACCAGGAACCGGTTCAAAAATGATTTCCGCTTGAGTTTTGACCTTCTGTCCCTGCTTATTCACCACCGTCACTTCAGCGACAATTTTATTGGACTCGGAAGCCAGATATTTAGTCTGCCACACTCCGCCCAAAAGGTAGGAACTGTGATCTGCATTATCAATATCGTCATTTGCAATGCCGTTTCCATCGGAATCAACAAAAATATTCCGATCGATACGATATTCCAAAATATCATCCTGAACGCCAATATCGAAAACCACCCGCCCTTCATCGCCAAGAATATGAACACTGCGCTGGGAAGTTTTAATAGGAAGGGTTTCAAGGCCAACAGAAAGGGGCACGCCGATCTGTCCGCCTTCGGCGAGTCCGGTAGCTTCCAAAGCGGAATACCTGTCACCTACCAGCACTTTGATGGTTGTTTTTTTCGAATCGCCGGCGGCATCAGTAATGGTCAGAATGACATCATATTCACCCTGCTCGTTAAAAGTATAATTAAAAATGGATGTCCCCTGAGTAGTGATGATTTCTTTGCCCTTTTTGGCCACCCATTTAAATGTGCCTCCGGTAATCTCATCCGCCTGAAGAGTGACTTTATCACCCATATTCACCTCCATTTTTCCGCTGGCCATCACGCTGGATGCGCTCACAAAAATCAAAAGAACCAAAATGACCGATAATTTTAAAAGTTTTTTG
>JAZDNJ010000061.1:0-10443 GCA_043800105.1 Patescibacteria group bacterium | reverse complement strand
CACCTTACGGCAACAACATTTACGCAAAGGTGGATCTGAGCGAGGAAGAAATTCTGAAACGCGACATAAGATCTGAAAATGAACTTGTCGATTTTATCTCCAAAGGGCTTTTGGGAAAGACTTATACTTTTGGCGAGGGTGAGGAAGCCCGCGACATTTATATCAAAGGCCGTGTCGATTTCGTGCTGGAACGCATGCAGGAACTTGGTTACATCACGCCCGAAGAGGCGCAGGCAGCGTTAGCGGAAGCCAATGCCATTGAATTCAAACCTTTCCGGGAAGACATTGTGGCGCCGCATTTTGTCATGTACGTAAGACAGCTTTTGGAAGAAAAATATGGCAAAGAAGCCCTTGAAAAGGGCGGCCTGCGCATCACCACCACGCTTGATATCGAAAAACAGAAAGCCGCCGACAAAGCAGTTGAAGCGCGGGCGGAAGCCAATGAAGAAAAATACGGCGTCACAAACGCGGCCCTCGTTTCTCTCGACCCGGATACCGGCGAAATACTGGCTATGGTGGGCTCGCGGGATTTCTGGAATGACGAGATCGACGGAAAAGTGAATATTACCCTGCGCCCGCGCCTCCCCGGCTCCTCGTTTAAGCCTATAGTATATGCCGCCGCCTTTTTACAGGGCTACGCGCCCAGCACGGTGGTGTACGACGTTAAAACGAAATTCGGCGCCTGGTATGAACCTGACAATTTTGATGGCGCCTTTTTGGGGCCCATTGATTTCCGTCACGCTTTAGGCGCCTCCCGCAATATTCCGGCGGTCAAAGCTGGGCATCTGGCCGGTATTCCCAATGTAATGGATCTGGCTCGTAAAATGGGCATTGATTTGAACCAGCCGGATGACTGGTACGGCCTCTCTTTAGCTCTCGGCGCCGGCGAGGCGCGGCCCCTGGATATGGCCCGGGCTTATGGCGTGTTCGCCAACGGCGGTTACAAAGTGGAACCGGTGGCCATCCTCAAAGTGGAAGACCGTGCCGGCAACATTCTGGAAGAATACAAAGCTCCCGACAAAAAGAACCTGATCCTTGATCCACAAGTGGCTTACCTGATCAACAGCGTGCTTTCAGACGTTTCCGCCAGACCGGACGAATACTGGCAGGCCCAGCTCTCAATCCCAGGGCAGGTCAATGGCGCTAAAACCGGAACTTCCAACAAGAAAAAAGATGACGTCAACTATCCGTTTGATCTATGGACCATCGGTTATACCCGTCATCTGGTAACTGCCGTCTGGGTAGGCAACGCGGATGGCAGTCACGTGGGCCGGAACGCTTCAGGGCTGGATACCGCCGCGCACATCTGGAAGCCATACATGACCGAGGCCACCAAAGACATGCCTCGCGCGGATTTTGAACGCCCCGAAGGCATCAAATGGATCAAAGTGGCTAAACGGACAGGCAAACTACCCTCGGAACACACACCGGAGGATGAAATTGTCTCAGGCATTTTTGCCAGCTTTTCGGTGCCGACGGAATACGATAATTCATATCAGCTTGTTGAAATCGACAAAGTTTCCGGCAAACTGGCGACTGAATTCACGCCCGAAGAAGCCCGTGAAAAAAAGGCCTTCTTCACGCATCACGCCATTCTGCCCGATAACCCGCAATGGGAATCCGCGGTGCGCGCCTGGGCCGTGGCGAACAAGGAAGACGAACAGCCGCCCACCGAATACGATGACGTACACACGGCTGAAACCATGGACGCTAAACCGCAGATCACCATCACTTCCCCCAAATCCAAAAGCGAAGTCAGCCCGCCCTCGCTCAGCGTATGGGTCGACATTTCCTCCCCGGCTGGTGTGGAAAAGGTGGATTACTACTTTGATGACACTTTGGCGGATACGGCTACCGCCGCCCCTTTTACCGGCAATTTCGCCATAGCCAAAAGTCTGAAAAACGGCTCAGAGCACAATATCAAAGCCATTATTTACGATGAACTGTATCGCTCCAGTCAGTCTTCCATCAGCGTGAAAATCGGTACCGACGAAACGCCGCCCATTGTTTCTTTTGTCTATCCCGCGGACGGAGCCGCGTTGACAGCCGGCACCAGTATCAGCGTACAGCTGGACGCGCGCGACCCCAATGGAAGCGTCAAAAAAGTAAATTTCTATCTGGATGGCCAGATGCAGAAAGAAGATACAAGCGCGCCTTTCAACTGGCAGTTAACAGTACCGGGCGAAAAAGGTGATCATGGATTGCAAGCCGTTGCCTGCGATCAGGCGGGGAACAAGACCAGCGAATCGATTACCATCAGGGTTGACGAAGAAACAGTCGAACTCAGCGGAAGCTCACGCATCCTTTTGCCCCGCGATAACGCTGACCTGAAGGAGGGCGATCAGGTGCTGGTCAAGGCCTTTGTTTCCGAAGACGACAGAAATAACCTGGCGGACATTTATTTCCTGGCTAAAAAAGCCGGACAGCTTCCCATTGAGATAGCCAAAATAAATTCCGCCAATTCAGTGGGAGCCGCCACTTATTCGGTTATCTGGAACTCACCTCCTTCGGGCACTTATGAACTGTACCTCAAAATAGTCCTTACTGACGGGAAACTAAGATTCAGTAAAAAAGTCCCCGTGGTAGTGCGCTAGACCCTTCGGACGACTTTGACAAGATAATAAGCCGAAAAGACGGCAAAGAAAAAGTTTAAGATAAGGAAGACGGCGTCTTTTAGCAAATAACTGAACACGGTCAAAAAGACACTGCCGGCTGTCAGGGCGAAGAAGCGTTTTATGGTGCCTGTTTCAAAAGCGTAACCCAGGCTGATGCCGACTAAACCGATAATAAAAAAGATGGAATTAACGTCTTCATAAATCAGCAGAGACCAGGCTACGAAAGCCAGCCCAGCCAGAGTCATCACTATTGTGTCAACTCTGTCAGACACATCGAGCATCATTAGCGCACTCGCCACGATCACCATGAGCTGTAATAAAATAAAAAAGAAAGAACCGTCGGCGAAGAGAAAGTTGAGCAGGGCGTAGCCCAGCATCAAAAGGGCGCCAAAGGTAAAAAGCCAGTTCTTGGTTGAATGAACGGGTTTGCCTTCTTCTTCGGGCCAGGCGGCACCCAGAACAAGGGTCAAAGCCCCCGTCAGACCTGTTAAGAATATGTGATTCATTATCTTTTGTCTTTAATTGATATTCGCGTGCATTATAGCAGGCCAAAGTACCAATCCACAATAGTTTGTCCCCAAAAAACAGCCACATAGGCGCCAAGCAGTAAAAACGGCGCGAAAGGAATTTGTGTCTGCCTGCCGAATTTTTTAAAAGCCATGCCCGTAAGACTGTAAATGGAACCGAATAAATAACCGAAAAACAGGCCGGTCAGCACCATCGGATAACCAAGCAAAGCTCCCATCAGCGCGCCGATCCGTATATCCCCGCCGCCAAGCCAGCGACCCCTGGAACCAAAATGCAGAACTCCAAAAAACAGGACAGGAATTGCGATGCCGATGGCCAGATTCAAAGGTGTGTGAACATTATTCAGCAGAACATAAAGAATCGTAATAAACACGGCCGGCAGAGAAATCTGATCAGGGATTTCCCTGAACAGAAAATCATAAAATGTAAGCACAATGAAAACAAAAGCAATGAACAGATAGAAAATATGCTGTGTCACATCACCGGAGCCAATCAGGGCGGTGGTCAGGAAGAAAATACCGGCCATACTGAGCTCCAACAGCGGATAGCGGAAAGCGATAGGCTGCCGGCAAAAACGGCATTTAAACTTATTTATCAGATAACTGACAACCGGGACAATGTCTCTGACCCCCAGCTCTTTAGCGCACAGAGGACAGAAAGATCTGCCTCTGAGAATGCCTTTTTCCCGGGTATGCAGTCTGTGAATCAACACACTGGCAAAGCTACCGAAAGCCAGACCGATAAGAATGACAAATAAATAAATCATCGCTTCTAAGCATACATGATAATTGGAATAATCATAGGTTCTCTTCGCAGGCGTTTACGGATGAAGTTGGAAATATTGCGTTCCAGTTCCCCTTTTAAATCTTTGAGCGCTATTTTTCGGTTTTGCTGGGTAATCTGATCAAAAGCCTTGCTGGCGACCTGTTTCACTTCGCTGGCGATTTCTTCCGATTCTTTCAGATAAAGGAAGCCCCGCGAAATAATATCCGGTTCGCTGATAAGCCGCTTTGATTCTTCGTACGCGTGGAAGAGCATAACCACGATTCCGTCTTCTGACATGACTTTGCGGTCCTGGATCACTCGTGAACCTATATCACCAAAACCAAGGCCGTCCACCAGTATGTCGTTGGCGGGCACTTTTTCTTTGGATTTCCGGATACCCTGCCTGGTGACTTCCAGCACGTCGCCGTTATTATCCAGGCAGGTGGCCAGCATACCCGGATCAGCCACAGTTTTGATCATTTCAATGTGGCCTTTGCGCATATAAAGCTCACCGTGGATCGGTACATAACATTTGGGCTTGATCAGCCCGTACATCAGCTTTAATTCTTCCTGATGTGCGTGGCCGGACACGTGAATATCCATATCATTGTTCGTGATCACTTTGGCGCCCTGCGCGTACAGGTTGTTGATAACATTGACGATAGCCAGTTCGTTACCCGGAATAGGGCTGGCGGAAATAAGCACAGTATCGCCCTCGCGGATCTTTATGCTGGAATGTTCGCCCATGGCCATTCGGGTCATGGCGCTAAGGGTTTCGCCCTGCGCTCCGGTCGTCAGAATAAGTACCTGGCTTGGAGGCATAGAGTTGGCCTGGGCGTTAATTTTACGCACGGTTCCTTTGGGGTAAGTCACATAACCGAGTTCTTCGGCAAGCTGCACGTTCTCTATCATGGACCGCCCGGAAAGAAAGACCTTTCGGTTATTCTTGGCGGCGATATTGACGATCTGATTAATACGCCCGATCAGAGAGGAAAATGACGCGATAATAAGACGCCCTTTGGTTTTTTCAATGATTTCTTCCAGTTTGGCGGCGACTTCGGCCTCGGATTTACAGAAGCCTGGCCTTAAGGCATTGGTACTGTCGACCATAAGCACATCAATTCCCTTTCTGCCGATCTCAGCGATGCGCTGAAAATCAGTTGGCCTGTCGATGGCCGGTGAATGGTCAAACTTAAAGTCGCCCGTGTGCACCACACTACCAACGGGAGTATTCAGATAAATCCCCATACTATTCGGGATGCTGTGATTAACCCTGAAGAACTCAATCTCGAACGCGCCCAATTTAAGCTTGCTGAGTTCATTAACGAAATTCAGTTTGGCGGATTTATCCAGCGCGAATTCTTTAAGCCGGCCTTTTATAAGACCCAGGGCCAGTTTATTGGCGTAAATGGGCGGATTGCCCAGTTTTGGCAGTACATATTGAATTGCCCCGATATGATCCAGATGGCCATGCGTGAATAGCATCCCCCTGATTTTATTTTTTCTGGCCTCCAGATAGGAGATGTCAGGGACAATAAAATCCACTCCCAGCATATCGGGACCGGCAAAAGACATACCGGCGTCAATAACGATAATATCATTGCGATATTCCAGAGCCATTATGTTCTTTCCGATTTCTTCGAGACCGCCTAAGGGGATGATACGCAGTTTGTCACCTCCAAAATGTTTCGCGTCTGTGCGCGGAGCGCCGCCGTGATGGGCAATATTGTGTGGGGGGTTACCGTGAGGCGGATTCCCCAACGGTAAATTAGCCTGTGGCACATTACCCTGTGGCACATTACCCTGACGGGCCGGTTTCCTGTTTTTTTTATTGCGGAACCACCCATGCCTTTTTTTATCTTCCATATTATTTTATTAAATTCTATTTTGAGTGCAACTTATCTTTTGGGATCTTGTCGGACTTTAACTCATTATAGCATTTATAAGAAAAAATAGCAATAAAAGAATCTACCCTATATCTAAAAAATGGCTTAAACAAAACAGATTTTTAGTTTAATAATTTCGCCTTTTCTTCCAGCTTCTTTATAACGTCCTCAGGGATCCCGAATTCAAGATCCACCCCCGCGAACTCATTTTCGGAGGATTTTGAGATTACATCTTTCACTTCATCTTTCATCTCCTGCTTCGCGGTTTTTTGCTCCGTCTCCAGTTGCCACATCCGCACGAGATGCCTAAAAAAATCACTTCGGGAAGCAAAATTTTTCTCAAGGAGCATTGCGTCAATTTCCTGAATCATTTTTCCGGGGAGGGTGATGGATATTGTTTTGAACGACATTGTTGGAACATTGTCCGGACATTGTTGGAACATGGGTAGAGCAATGTTAGTAGAAATAAATAAGGGTGGGGTAAGATCATTTAAAAGAGTGTCTAAAAAAGAAACGATCCAAAAAATTCTTCAGAGTTTTTTTTGGTACAAATAACGCAGGGCTTCCGACACATGTCTTGGATGGATATTGTCCTGATTATCAAGATCGGCAATCGTGCGGGCCATTTTAATGGCTCTGTAATAAGCGCGGGCGGAAAAGTTCATCTGACCGATGGCCGTATGAAGCAGATTTTTACTCTCAGTGTCAAGAACGCAGAATTTTTCAATCTGAGCTGTGTTCATTTCGGAATTACGGGTAATTTTATGGCCATTAAAACGTCTGATCTGTTTCTGATAGGCTTTATTGACCCGCTCGCGCACCTGGGCCGATGTTTCCGCCTGGCTTACGCTTCTCAGCAGGGCGGAATGTTTAACGGGCTGAACATCTAAATGAATATCTATCCGGTCCAGAAAAGGCCCCGACAGCCGTTGGTGATAATTCTTAATCCGCCATTTCAGACAATTACACCGGCCCTTCTGCTGTTCCACCCCAAAATACCCGCATGGGCAGGGGTTCATGGCGGCCACCAGACTGAATTTCGCGGGATAGGTCACCGTCGCCTTGGCCCTGCTGACTGTAATATAACCGTCCTCAATGGGCTGCCTGAGCACGTCAATCACCTGCTGGGGGAACTCAGCCACTTCATCAAGAAACAGAACTCCCCGGTGGGCCAGAGTTATCTCTCCGGGTGTCGGTACCGAACCACCACCCACGATACTCACCGCCGAAGCAGTGTGATGGATAACCCTGAACGGCCGGACTGCGACAAGTGATTGCTGTTTGGGCAGTTGTCCGGCTACCGAATAAATGCGGGTAACTTCCAGCATCTCATCCTGTGTCATGTCCGGCAGAATTCCCTGCAGGGCTCTGGCCATCAGTGTCTTGCCGGCGCCGGGCGCCCCCCTCATCAAAACATTATGGCCGCCCGCCGCCGCTATCTCCAGCGCCCGCTTGGCCTGCGCCTGCCCTTTGATCATCGACATATCCACTGTCGCCGTGGGGTCCGTCTCAATAAGTTTTGGCGAAATCGGCAAAGCGCAAAGCTGTTTGTTCAGAAACAAAATAGCCTCCTTCAGGTGGCCCACCGGAATAATCTCAATACCTTTTATTATGGCCGCCTCCCGCGCGTTTTCTTTTGGCACCACAATACGCCTGAAACCCCGCCTTCTGGCAAACTCCGCGCTGACCAGTATTCCGGTAATGGGCCGCACCTTACCGTCAAGCGCAAGTTCGCCCAAAAACACCGTGTCACTAAAGCCCGTTTCAGGAATCAGTTTCGAAAAGGCGATCAGGCCCAGGGCTATCGGCAAATCATAGCGCGGCCCCACCTTCTTTAAATCCGCCGGCGCCAGATTCACCACAATCCGTCCCCGCGGCAGAGGGAAACCCGCGTTCTTGACGGCGCTCATCACCCGCTCCCTGGCTTCCATCACTGCCGCGTCCGGCAAACCCACAATCGAAAAAGACGGAATACTCATTCGCGTATCCACCTCAATCTCCACCAGCAGGCCATCCAGGCCGCTCAGCTCCACACTATAAATTTTTGACGACATACAATAAGTTCACTTAAATGCTATAAATTCTTTTTGTTCCCGATATGGATAGACTTTATATCATGGTATTTTATAAGGTGTCAAATATTTCGTTGCCAAATGACCCAATGACCAATGACCAATATATGGCGCAGGCCCTTAAGCTCGCTATCCGTGGCGGACGGACTGTCGCCCCGAATCCCATGGTCGGGGCGGTCATCGTAAAAAACCTGCCTACCGGCCAGGTAGGCGGCAAAATCATTGGCAAGGGCTGGCATCAAAAATTCGGCGATCCGCACGCCGAAGTCAACGCCATCGAATCAGTAAGGTACAAAGCCGACCTCCCCGGCGCCACCCTCTACGTCACCCTTGAACCCTGCCGGCACTTCGGTAAAACTCCACCCTGCTTCGACCTTATCAAATCGGTGGGTATTACGCGTGTCATCTGCGGCTCCCGCGATCCCTTTCAAAAAGGACGACGATCCAAAGCAGTTACTTTTATCTCTGGCCCTGTCGCCAAAGCGTGTCAGGATTTAAACAAATTCTTCTTCACCTGGGTCACAAAAAAGCGCCCCTACATCACCGTCAAAATCGCCACCTCCGCCGACGGTTTTGTTGCCGGACACAATGGCGAACATGTCCACTTTACTTCCAGAGCCCAGGACAGGCTCACTCACCAGCTCCGTGCTCAGCACCAAGCCATTATGGTGGGTTCCGGCACCGTCATTTCGGACAACCCCCGCCTGACTGTTCGCTATATAATAGGTAAAGACCCCCTCCGCGTTATTCTGGACTCCCGGAAACGCGTGTCTAAAAACGCCCTGGTCTTTAAAGACAAAAATTACCTGCATATCACCAAAAGAACGCCCCTCGGAACCCTCTTCCGCCAGCTGGCCGCGCGCGGCATCACCTCTGTCCTCGTCGAACCCGGCCCCACTTTGTACGCTTCCCTTAAAAAGGCGGGCCTTATTGATGAACTGATTGTTTTGAAAGGGTCAAAGAAGATTGGCTCGGTTTGATGGTGGCAAGAAATTCTCACCGGAAATAATATCCTTTCCTGTTTTTGACTCGAGCTCTCTTCGTGCGTTTTTCGCGATTTGTCCGCCTTTTTTGGCAGGAATTTTGTTCCGCTCAAGTCCTTCCGTCACCATGCTTTCGGCAATTTGACGGGTGGAAAGTTCCGCCAAAGCCGTTAAAATCAGTTCCGCTTCGTTCATGTGATCACGAAGGTTGTGCTGTTTTTTAAGATCTTTAAGTGCTTTGTGGTCTTTTATGCTTAACTCTGTCCATTCCTGATGGATGATATTTGTGAGAATGGCGTATTCATTGCCCTCTTTTACGCCATGACCCTTCCAATAATCAGTGAGCTTATTTCTCGTCTCCTGCCCCATCATCCTCTGCTGAATCCACTTTTCACTTCGTCCATGCTCCTTCCAAAGATATCTTGCACGATCTATTCCCTGCGATGGATTCTGGATTTCAGCGATGCGTTCAGTACCCACTTTGGCAAGCCACAATTTAAGGGGTTCTGCCTTGGGCGATGGAATGGATTGAATCAGCCGGAGTATAGTTTCAATGTTCGCAACATCCGTTTCTCTCATTTTTCCGTCAGGAGAAGTTAATTTTAACTGTCCGATTTTTTCGGACACTTCACTTCCTTCTTTAATAAGTTTTGTTTTTAAATCATTCCAATATTTTCTTGGTCGGTCACTTTCTGTGAGTACCGCGACAATATCAATCACCGAAAAATACCATTGTTCATGATGCCACGCTTTGCGGATTTTATTTTGTTCGGGGAGGATAAGGTTGTTCATATAATAAAGTTTTCTAAAAATTACATTTCCAGTTTAGTAAACATTTGTTCACTAGTCAATATCAAAAAGCAAATCTAGACACCAAGCCCCAATTAAGTTACATTACTGACACTGAGAACAGCCATGGAGAGTTACCCAAGTGGCTGAAGGGGCGGCTTTGCTAAAGCTGTAGGGGGGCGCAAGTCCCCGCGAGAGTTCGAATCTCTCACTCTCCGCCATTACAATTTAAACCGGATTTTTCTTTCAGATTCTTAATAAATTGTCTTTACTTCCATTTTTGCCCATGATATACTAAACCTAGTAAAAATAATTTTTTATTTTATTATATATTTATTTCCTAATATAAAAATAAACAATGAACAAGAAAATCTTTTCAAAGTTTTTAGTACTGGCTCTCGCAGTCGGTCTTTTTGGTGTTGTTGCGGCCACGCGCGTTTTAGCGCAGACCCCAACCACCACCGATGTCGATAACACGGTACCCGTTATAACTGTGGGTTTTGCCGATGATTCGGATAACGATAACCCCACTGTTGTGGGTAATGATAGTACATGGACGGTAACGGCAACTGATGCCAACCTAAATGGATATTATGCCATCTCCTGTTCAACTGATTCCATCGAAGCCCAGCCTAACGCAGCCGGCTCCTGTGCTGGCGACACATTGGCAACCAGCGAACTTACGGCCAGTGGGGCGCAGGCCACTATGACCCGCCAGGCCCGTGCGGAAGACCCCGAGTCCATTACATACTATGCCTTTGTGTGCGATTACGATGCCGCCAGTCTTTGCACTTCATCTACAGAG
>JAZDNJ010000053.1:0-4617 GCA_043800105.1 Patescibacteria group bacterium | reverse complement strand
GGATTGGAAACTAAAAAAGCCCGCGTCCGAAGACTTGGGCGGGCTTTTTTGATAGCTAGATGATTTCCTTCTTATCCAAGAGCGGATGCAACGAAGGTGACGATTGTCCAGGAAAGCAGGATTATAACGATACCGACAACAGCGTAGGTAATGATTTTCCGCGCTTTTCCAATCTGTTCGTCATTCCCTCCGGCGGTAACCATAAGGATACCGGCGTAAATAAGGAAGGCTACGGCGATTAAACCGAGGATTCCAAGGAAGTAGTTGATGATTAGAGTCACATTCTGCCCAAGAGTTCCCTGAGCGGCGGCAGAAGGAGCGGCGCCTCCTTGTGGGTTATCGAAAAAACTGGCACTCTGGGCGAAAGCGTTAGTGACGAAAGCTCCCAGTAATGCCAACACAGAAGAGGTTTTTATAGCAAGATTTTTCATTTTTGTCTTATTAATATGTAATTTCATATTTTATTATAACAAATTGCTTAAAATTCCGTCAATAACCTGCAAGGGCTGAAATCCAGTTTCCAATTGACAGAATCATTTTGTAGTTCTTAATTTTTTCCTGACTTATAATCAGTTTCTTGAAGTTTTTTCCGTTGCTTCGGTGGCAACTCCAAGCGGTTTGCCATCGGCCAGGAGCGCGGCCAGTGCGCGTCTGCGTGCTTCCTGGGAAGCGTTCATCTGTTCAAAACAAAGCTGAAAGTGAGCTTCCAGAACTTTCTGGCGTTTGGCTATATCAAGCGTAAATTGGCCAATAGCGACAATTTCTGCACGAACTTCGTCCGGTATACGACCTTTGAGTTTATCGTCAAGTGCGGCAATTCTTTGGGTGATGTTGTCCGGTGATTCTGGCAGCCTGTTGCTTTCACTCATAGATGAGAAAATTATTAATCAGGAGATATGCTTTAACGTACAGTCTGTGGTCGGGCTGGCGGGACTTGAACCCACGACCTCCGCGACCCGAACGCGGCGCGCTAAGCCAACTGCGCTACAGCCCGATTTCAGTTCATTAATAATGGTGCAGGCGGAGAGAGTCGAACTCTCACGGAATAACTTCCACACGGCCCTGAACCGTGCGCGTCTACCAGTTCCGCCACGCCTGCACGTTTTTGCTAATGACCAGCTGGTCGGGGAGATCCCGCCTGGGCGGGACGACATCACGGACCTAAATGGTCGGGGAGACAGGACTCGAACCTGCGACATCACGCTCCCAAAGCGTGCACTCTAGCCAACTGAGCTACTCCCCGGTGGTGGGCAGGGAGGGATTCGAACCCCCGAAGGCAGAGCCAACTGGTTTACAGCCAGTCCCGTTTGACCGCTTCGGTACCTACCCACATTCTGATTGTTGGAGCCACCTGTCCCGCTTCGGCGGGACGACAATCCGCTTCTTACTGAGAAACGGTGGAGCCACCTGCCGGAATCGAACCGGCGACAATCCGCTTACAAGGCGGGCGCTCTACCAACTGAGCTAAGGTGGCGCGCCACTTAAGTTAATTGAATTTGCTTATAGCTGTCAATGAGTATATCAGTTTTTCTGGCATAATTTTAGCAAATATGTTATAAACCTTATGCTATTTGAATCTTTTAAACCGTAGTAGTCGGTCCGGTGTTACACCGGACAGGAAAGTCCGAGCACCCTAGAGCAGGGTGGTCGCTAACGGCGACCGGTCCGATGGCAACATACGGACAAGGGAAAGTGCCACAGAAACTATTGCTGTCCGATGTTACAATCGGACTAAGCGTGAAAAGTCCGCGATAATCAGCGCGGTTTCCTCATCAGTGATGGTGAGGGATGGCAAACCCCACCCGGTGCAAGGCATGCATGGGGGAATGGAATATGTGATGGCTCGTTACACCATTTCTGCTGCCGCTCAAGATAGATGACTACTCCTTCGTCGCTCTTACGAGCAATGGAGGACAGAACTCGGCTTATGAGTTTAAAATTTTCAAGGCAATAGATTTTTTTATGAAGAAATCAAAGCTCTTCTTTGAAATTCTGCGTCTTCCTGTTGATTTTCTTGCTATTATCGCGGCCTTTTTGGTGGCTTACAGGATCAGGCCGATTACAGACCTTATTCCAGGAGTGCAGTACCACTTTTTTCCGGAACAGCTTCCGCCTTTTGATGAATTCCTGAAGTTCTCTGTAGCGGCGACAATATTTCTTGTTGTCCTTTTTGTATTCAGCGGACTTTATTCAATCAAATCAGTGGAACGTTTCAGTAAAACTTTTCTTCGTATTATTTTTCTGGTTTCGGCGTGGCTGATGTTCATTATTGCCTACTACTTTCTTATCGTTCATGAGCTTTTCTTTTCCCGTATCGCTCTGGCTCACATATGGCTTTTTGCTATCGTTTTTGTAACACTTGGCAGGGTTGTTATCCTGTTTATTCAGGAACTCATGTACCGTTTTGGTATCGGACAGACAAAAGTGCTTTTTATAGGGGTCAACAGTTTTGCCGATCGCTGTTACAGCGTTCTTGACCAGGACAGGAAATATAAGGTCATCGGAGCACTGGCGGAAGAGCATCAATCCCGGAAAAAGGGATCTCTCAAAATTGTCGGAATAGTGGATCAGCTCGAATCCATTGTGCATAAGTACGGTGTTGATGAAATTATTCAGGCGGAGCCAAGTTTTGATAGTATTTCGAATGCTGATATTCTTTCTCTCTGCCGTTCCCATCAGATTTATTATTATTTCATTCCGGAAGTTCTGCGCCTTCAGAGTGTGAACATAGAAATGGAGATGATTGACGACGTGCCGGTGATCAGCCTGAAGCAGACACCCCTGGAAGGGTGGGGTAGAGTTTATAAGCGGCTTTTTGATGTAATCCTTAGTTTGATTCTCATTCAGGTGCTGATTCCGTTCTGGCTTGTTGTGCCCATTGTGATCAAACTGGATTCTCCGGGACCTGCGTTTTACCGCAGTAAGCGAAAATACAAAAATAAGATCTTTGACATCTTGAAATTCCGTTCGATGGTAGTCAATGCCGACGAAAAAAAAGCGGCGCTTCTGGGTCAGAATGAACGCAGCGGCCCATTGTTTAAGATAAAGGATGACCCGCGTGTGACCCGGCTCGGCCGTTTTCTCCGCAAAACCAGTATTGATGAACTACCTCAGCTGTTTAATGTGCTGATAGGAACGATCAGCTTGGTTGGTCCGAGGCCTCATCTGCCCGAAGAAGTGGATCAGTACAAACAGGACCACCACAAGGTTTTTACCATTAAGCCTGGAATTACCGGCCTGGCACAGATCAGCGGACGGTCCAATCTGGATTTTGAAGATGAGGTAAAGCTGGATTTTTATTACATCGAAAACTGGTCGATGTGGCTTGATCTAAAGATCATCCTAAAAAGCGTTGGCGTGGTCTTCCGCGCAGACGGTCACTAAAGGATTATGTAAAAAAACTAGGAGCTGTGTTTGATTTCACTGCCGCTGGCGTGCATGGTGGACTTTCTGCATTTGCTGCAGTATTTGTTGTGTTCCAGCTTACCCGTGATGGTCTTCTTGTTGATGCGTGTCTTGTAGTTCTGCATTTTGCATTCCTTACAGGAGAGGTAAACATTGGTGTTCTTTCCGCGTGGCATGTGAAATATTGTTATTAGCTGAAATTTGCCCGCTTAGTTTAACGAGAGCCCGTCTTTTTGTCAAAAGGAATTATGACAATGGACTGAAATCTAGAAATCCTTTGAAAGATCCTGGTTGCGTACGGCGTGATGGTCGAGGACTTCCCATTTCTTGATGGTTTTGCCCAGTTCTTTGGGGGAACGGTCAGCCACGGCCTGTTTGAGGGCCTGGAATTTCGCTTTGTTTCCGGGGCCCATGACACGTTCCACAAATTCACTGTCCTGGAATCTGGCAATCGCGTCCTGAATGTTTGCAGGAAGGGTCTCAACGACCCTTGCTTTGTCATCCAGCATTTGGAGCAGTTCGGCCTTTTTGTCGCCTTCTGACAGCACTCCTTCCAGCCCGGCGCGCAGGATGAGCGTGTAGGCCAGATATGGATTGGTGTCCGGGGCCATGCTTCGGACTTCCATTCTGGCGCTTTTTTCGTTGCCCAGCGGAATGCGGATCATGGAACTCCTGTCGGAAGCATGGACTTTGATTGCATTCGGTGCTTCAAAGTTGGGGTCGAGCCTTCTGTAAGCGTTTACACTGGAGTTCAGCGGCAGGCAGAGGTTCTTGCCGTGGGATAGTACACCGGCAATAAACATTCTGGCTTTCTCGGAAAGCTGATCGGGTCCTTCGGCGTCGAAGAACATATTCCTGCCTTCTTTTTCGAGAGAGATATTGGAGTGCATACCGTTGCCGTTGATTCCGGCGATAGGTTTGGGAAGAAACGAGGCTGTGGCACCCATGTTGGCCGCGATCTGGCGGGCGGTCAGCTGGTACAAAAGAATCTGGTCAGCCGCATGCAATGCGTTGCGGTGTTTGTAAGTCAGTTCAAATTGTCCGGGGGCTACCTCGGGGTGGTCTTTTTCGTTCTTAAAGCCCATGGCGCGGGTGGCTTCGGCGAGCTGGTCAATGAAGTGTTTGAGTTTATCCTGAGGCAGGGCTCTGCAGTATCCCCCCTGGGAAGCAACTTTCATGCCTTCGCGGGCGTCGAAATGCTGTTCGGCATCA
>JAZDNJ010000031.1:0-7915 GCA_043800105.1 Patescibacteria group bacterium | reverse complement strand
ATCTTTCAGAATTAGTGCATGTTTAAGGGAATTTTAACATGAAATTATTTTTTCTCATAACAGGCCCGCATAAGATCGCACCACCAGTTCAGGCCTTTAGTGAAATACTGTCTCTGATCTTCCGGTACTTCATCCAGAGTACGGTAAAGCCGCATCTCGGCGGTTTTGACGTTCAGGATCATGTAATGAGGGATTTCTTCGAGGGAGTAGTATTCGATTCTTTTACCCTGATCAATGAGATTTGCGAAATATGGAAAGTCCAAATTTTGTGTGTCAACCCATTCATCAGAATGATAACCCGTTACAAAAAGGTAATCGCCTTTCTGAAGATATCGTTCGACTGAGTAGACTAACGTGTCAGTATTGTATTGCATAAAATGATTACCATTGTTCCCATTGATCAGAACTTCGAATTTATCATCGCCAAACTCAATATATGAATGAAGACCAGCAGGATTCTCATACCTCATAATCAGGATTCCGACGACATTCAGGGCGCAGAAGACCAACAAAATTATCAGAAGAATCTTAGCTATTTTCAGTAACTTATTCCTTATTTTTCTCATCATCAGTCTGGTTAAATGGTATGAATTCCTGCACTTCAATTGTAACACTGTAATTATGAATGACTCCCGTGTACTGGTCAAAGAGGGCCTTATTATTCATGGCGGTCACAAAGAAATTTGATTCATAAGCAGCCCACCCTTTGAATTCAAAATCGTAATCATCGGTAATAGTTATGTTCACGGTATAACCCTCATCTGTTTTAATGGCATTGTAGTCCAGCAGAGCGCCGCCAATACTGGTGAAAAGATCACCTGAGGTAAATTCAATTGAAACGGGTGCACTGAATTTTAGTTTCCCTTTCCCGATACGTGTTTTAATCTCCATTAATCTCTTTTTGAATTTCTCATCTTCCTTGATCTTCTCCGCCACCTTCGATTCCCCGTCAAACTCCAGATCTGTTGGATCAGAAAACAGTGCGTGCCCCAGAAAGTCCGCCGAAATATCGAGACCCCGCGGACGCAGATAATATTCGGCTCCGTAATACCAGTACGTCATATTCGAAACGTAGTATGGGCTGAAAATCAAAGCAAGACCGTCAGTCACGTAGTCACCGATGGAAGCAGTCTGGTAACTGTAAATGATATTATTCCTGACGGTCTGGCTCTTTGTAAGATCGTCCTTGATGGAGTTGTACATGTTGATACAAAAGCTGTCAGAGGTCAGATCAAAAATGAAGAGACAATAATTCCCGGTGCCAAGTTTTTCTTTGATCTCTTTGAAATCAGTATCATAACGGTAATAGCCGTTAGCTCCTGAAACCGGAAGTGCTTCCAGTCCAAGCGCTTTTGCTGTATTTATTCTCTGGGTCAGAATATCGCCGCCACTGGCTATGGTCACCTTTGTATCCGCTAAATTCAGGGGTGCCAGATAAGAGACAGTACTGCCCAGTCCTGTACAAGTATTAATTCTAGGTTTTAACAGAAACCCTCCCTTCACTTCTTCAATGTAGCTAAGGCCGAGGGAGTTGGTAATGGTTTTGCAGGAAGCAAGTTCAGGGAATGGGGTAATGAAGGTTGGCGGGGCCGCCACACCCAGCCGATAAAAAGCAAAAAAGGAAAAGAAGGTGAGAACGATGACAGGGACTTTTATTCTTGACCGCATTATTACGTTTTAATCCGAGAGGATTGTAGCACAGATTGGTGCTGTGGGGTGCCTGCTTCCGAAGCTGATTGCGTGCCAAGCTAATCAGCCTCAAAACAACACAAAAAGGCACAATAAACACAAATCGCATTAAAAGAAATCGTTTTGTACGAACATCTTTTAATACCCGGCATTTTTGTTTAGAATGGGAGGGAAGCAAAAAAATGAATAAAACAGATGCAAAACAACGGATTGAGAAATTGAAAGAGTGGCTTAAAAAGTGGAACTACGAGTATTTTGTGCTGAATAAAAACGATGTTTCAGAAGCCGCGCGGGATAAGATTAAGAAAGAGCTGACTGAGCTGGAGGACCGGTTTCCGGAATTTATCACACCTGATTCCCCCACTCAGCGGGTAGGCAGTGTGCTGTCGGGCAAGTTCGCCAAAATCAAGCATCTTCGGGCCAAGCAGTCTTTAATGGACTGTTTTTCGGATGAGGAACTGGAGGACTGGGAGGAGCGAAATTTAAAGTTGGTTCCCGGCGAAAAGCTGGACTACATTACCGAATACAAGATCGACGGCCTTAACCTTTCACTCATTTACGAAAAAGGCAAATTACATAAGGCTGTCACTCGTGGCGACGGGGTTTACGGCGAGGATGTCACCCACAGCGTCCGTACTATTCCCAGTGTTCCGCTGGAGCTGAGGGGGCTCGGCGATGCAAAACTTGAGGATTATCCGATTATCGAGGTAAGCGGAGAGGTTTATATGAGTATTAAGAGTTTTGAAGAACTCAATAAGACCGAGGGGCAGGTATTCGCGAACCCCCGTAACGCGGCCGCCGGTACCGTCAGACAGCTCGATCCAAAGGTGTCGGCTGATAGGAAACTGGATATGTTTTTTTACAGCATTTATTTTGATAAAAACTCCGTACTCCCTCATCCTCAATCGCAAAAAGAGGCGCTCGAACTTCTGCAAGATTTAGGCCTTCGCGTGAACACAAATTTTGTTCATCATTCATCGCTTTCTTCTGTCAAAAAAGCCATGTCGGAAGCGGAAAAAAAGCGGGACAGACTCCCCTATCATATCGACGGGCTGGTCGTTAAGGTCAACGATTTCCGCCATCAGAACCTGCTAGGCTCCACGGCCAAGGCGCCGAGGTGGGCCATCGCCTTCAAGTTTCCGGCGGAGCAGTCGACCAGCAAGGTGCTCGATATCGAAGTGCAGGTCGGACGGACGGGGGCACTGACGCCAGTAGCTATCCTCGAACCCACGCTGGTGGCCGGTTCCACGGTGAGCCGGGCCACATTGCACAACGAGGATGAAATCGAGAGAAAAGATGTGCGCATCGGCGATACGGTGGTCATTCAGAAGGCTGGCGACATCATTCCCGAGGTCGTTGAAGTGCTAAAAGATCTTAGGAGCGGGAAGGAGAAGAAGTTTAAAATGCCCAAATCCTGCCCGGTCTGCGGGGGCGAAATCGAGCGGCCCGAAGGCGAGGTGGTGAGCCGATGTAAGAATAAAGGGTGCTATGCCGTTCATCAGCAGCAACTTGAACATTTTGTTTCCCGCAAGGCTTTCGACATCGACGGGCTGGGCGAAAAAGTGATTGAGCAACTGATTGAACATAAGCTGATTGAAGATGCGGCCGATCTGTTTACCCTTCAGGCCAGTGATCTGATGCAGCTGGACCTGTTTAAGGATAAGAAGACCGAAAATTTACTGGAAGCTCTCGAGCGCTCAAAAATCATCAGTCTGCCGCGTTTTATTTTTGCGATGGGTATTAGACATGTAGGCGAGGAAACGGCCGAGCTCCTGGCAAATCACCTTGAATTAAAGACAAAAACCATCACCCTTAAAAAAGCTCAGAAAAAACATCAGCTCAGCCTGTTCGCGGAAGAAACGGCGGAAGAAAAGGCTGAGGTGGCCGAAATTCCCGAACTGCAAGATAAGCTGAAAAAGCTCGGCATCGATGAGCTAAACGACATTGAAGGGGTCGGTGAAAAAGTAGCCCAATCCATCTACGACTGGATTCAGGATAAAAAGAATGAGGCCTATCTGAGCAAATTCGACCGGGCGGGGGTCAAGTTGCTCGTGTCCGCGAGTAATAAAGGAACGAAATTCGAAGGTCTGACATTTGTCATTACCGGCACTCTTCCCACCCTCAGCCGTGACCAGGCCAAAGAACTCATCAAACAGAATGGCGGCAAGGTCAGCAGTTCGGTCAGCAGGCAAACCGACTACGTACTGGCCGGTTCGGAGCCCGGCAGTAAATATGACACGGCCGAAAAACTGGGCGTTAAGATTATTGATGAGAAAAAATTTCTAAGCATGCTGTCATGAAAAAACGGATTACCGCTAACCGGGCCGCCCCGTTCATACTGATCGCGCTAATGGCCGGCTTTGCCCTAGGATGGTTTTTGCGCAGTGAACCCAAAATGATTTACGTTGAAGAATCGGGTATTTCGGAGCTTATCAGCTCGGTCAGCCCCGCTGTGGTTGGGATTGTTGCCAAAAACCCGCCCGCGAACGGAGGCGGGAGCGCCGGGAGCGGTTTTATTGTTTCCGAAAAAGGTCTAGTTGTGACCAACCGGCATGTTGTGGACAATCCGGAAGCTGAATATTCGGTCGTTCTGGGTGACGGCCGCGGTTTCATTGTCAGCGGCATTACTACTGATGAAATCTATGATCTTGCCGTTCTTAAGTTGACGGACCCGGATGGGAACGCCCCCACCAATTTGCCCGTTGCCAGACTGGGAAATTCGGATGAAATCGAGGTCGGACAGCATGTGGCGGCCATAGGTATCTCTCCCGTTTCAAATAAAAATACTGTATCGGATGGTGTTATCAGCGCTACCAGTATCGCTATCACCGCGGGCGGATCCCGTGGGTCGGAAAGTCTTGTAAACCTGATTCAAACGGACGTTGCTATCAATGCGGGCGACAGCGGAGGCCCTCTTATTAACCTTTATGGTGAAGTCATTGGCGTCTGCACGGCTCTTGATACAACAAACGGGCGAATCAGCTTTGCCATACCCAGCAATGAATTGATTAATTTATTGACAAACTAGGCTATTTGTGTTATAGTTTCCACCCAACTATAATTATTAGCCAAAATGTCATATGCCTGTCCATGCCATTCACTCATCGAATGAGGCACGCTGTGAAATTTCTCAGAAACATCTGCAAATTGCTGAACAAATTGGCTGGAAGTTTTGCCGTATGCAGCCTGATAATCGTCTTCATGATGACATCAGAAGTGCCGCCTTACGCGGCCTGACTCTGGCATACAACCACTACAACGAGGCTGATTTAACGACTGGATTGATTGCCACCTGTGTCAATAACGCGATACTTAATAGCCTAAGAAGAAAGGCAAATTCCGGCATATTGCCAATTGAGGCTGAATCAAGCCAGACAATCCGTGCGGATGCCTGGTCCGAAACTATCAGTACCGATGAGATGGTTGACCTCAAAAGACAAAGGAAATTGCTGGCAAGGTTACTTAATGGCCCCTTGCTGAACGAAACCCAAAAAAGGGTTATCGCCATGATGACATCTGAACAGGAATATTCTCAGCGCGAAATTGCCGCAGTGATGGGTGTGCAACAGCCGGCTGTTTCCAAGATCTACGCCCGTGCCGTCGAAAGATTGCGCGAAGCCCTCCAGGAACCTCTTAAAAACGCGGCTTAGTCCAAAAATCTTGCACTTCCCGGGTACATACAGTATGCTTCTTTTCGCCTTATGGCTTTGTGCTCAGGTGGTGGAATTGGTAGACACGCCAGCTTGAGGGGCTGGTGGCCACTTTATCGGCCGTGGAGGTTCAAGTCCTCTCCTGAGCACCACTTTTGTATTTAGATGAATTTATGGTGATTGTTTATGCGATTAAGAGCATTCATAGAAATTATATCTATGTGGGGTTAACCATTGAGCTGAGAACAAGAATTCTGAGACACAATCGTGGCGGTCATAAGACTACCAGACCGTATGCTCCATTTTTTCTAATTCATACGAAGGGTTTTAACAGTGTCAGAGAAGCCCGGTACTATGAAAAATATCTCAAATCAGGATGCGGAAAGGAGTACCTGAAATCATTGCCAATTTAGGCCGTGGAGCCTGCCTGCCGGCAGGCAGGGTTCAAGTCCTCTCCTGAGCACCATAAACAGAAACCCGCTTTGGACTGCTGAGGGTTATTTTTGTTGATTCACTTGCTGGTACCTGTTCCTTTTCCCTTATCTCAAAAGACAGTGGCAGACGAATGACTATTTCTGTCCCCTGTTCAATTTCGCTGATCTGCATTCTGAAAACTGCCGGATTATGGAAATCTTTTATTTCTTTCAGAATCACCGAGGAAAACTGAAATGTCCCGAGCCTGATCGTTATAACGGCGTCCCTTTCCTTCTGGACAAGCTCGATTTTTACATTAAGTTCCTGCTTACACGATTCAGCGGCCTCTATTAATAAGTAAAGCAGAACAAGTTCCACATGATTTCGGTTGCTTTCGGTATGCGCTTTTATAGAAGAAAGATCCTCACTGATGTGGATCCTTGATTTGTAATTCTTCTTCAGGACATTGATCACGTTGATCAGAACGTGGTTGATATTGAAGAGAGAGCTGTCGTGATACAAACGAACATCATTGAGAAGATCTGTAACCCTTTGAATGCATTTTTTGACCTGGGGCACCTGCTTCATGTCTTCCATGTCACAAATGGCCAGAATTGATGTCAGCGCGTCCTTGACGTCATACATTGTGTGCTCAAAAAACAGGGCACCCATATCCTCCTGGAATGTCTTGGCCCGTTCCAGGTTCTTTTTGGTCGCCTGCAATAGATAAACCTCCGGTATATTAGTCATTCTTCAGTTTATTAATGAGTTAGGAAAAAGGAGGTGGCAAGCCACCTCCCCCTTCCTAATAAAGTTGCCCTCCCGCATGACATAAGTTAACTCTTTGAGGTGAAATTCTGACGGATTGTTCCATGTTGTTAACTGTGCTTAGTTTAGCCCAGCGCAATGTTATTGTCAATCATCTATAACATTTACTTGATTTGTGCTTGTTTATAAGCTAAAATGGCTATGTTACAGCTTAATCACAACACATTTTAATATTATTTGTTATGAAGTTAAAACAAGCGCTTGAGGCAATCGGCCTCTCCAAGATTGAGGTTGATGCTTATTTAACCCTTCTTAAAACAGCCGGCGCTCAGCCTGCCAGCATCCTTGCCAACCGGATGGGAATAAACCGGACCACCGCTTACAAGGCTCTGATCAACCTGTCTAAGCTTGGCCTCGCCACCAAAACGATGAAACACGGTATCATATGTTTTTTCACTGAGGATCCAGAAGACACCCTGAAATCCCTGGTTGAGGAGAAACGCACAATCCTGAAAGAAGTCAATACCACTATCCTGGCGGCTCTTCCTTCGCTTATCGTTGGCGAAGAGGGAAGTCTTCATCTGCCAAAGATCCGTTATTATGAAGGGGTCGACGGGATCAAGCAGGTGTACGAAGCGGTTTTAAAAGAAGGTGTTGACTATTACCGCTACGGAGACATAACCAAAATTTACGGAACGCTGGGCGACTTCGTGGAAGATTACATCAAACGCCGGAACAAAATGGGCATTACGGCTCACGCGATCATGCCTTACCATAAGCGGAGTGAGGAGCTTTACAAAAAGGACAGCGAAGAACTGCGCAAAGCTTTATATATTCCTTATGATCTTTTTCCTATTGAGGGGGAAGTGAGAATTTTCGGAAATAAAGTCGCTATTTTATCGCTCAAGCAGGACTCCCCCATCAGTGTGATTATCGAGAGCGAGGTTGTCGCCCGGATGTTCAAGTCAATCTTTATGCTGACATGGGGGGATTACACCAAAAGAACCTTCAAGCTGTAACGGCGGCATAATCCTTCCTGTTATTATTTAGGGCTGGCAACAATCTGGCAGAATCGTTCTATTTCGTCGTTTCTGTCATACCCTTCAACATCCACCAGGCGGGAATCATCAATGTTAAAGCTGGGGCTTAAAATGGCATGTATATGCCCCTCTGTTTCGGGATAAATTCTGAAAATTTTGTGAGTACGGTCTATCGAAGGATTATAGGGGTTGCCCGGAGCCAGTCTGAACTGATACTTTGGATCCGCGGAAGCGGAAGACCCTATTTTCATCGCGAAACAGAATTTTCCCGCCGCTGTCCTGAGCACTTCGGCAATTTTCGGAAATATCCGCTGTTCAAGAACCTTGTGAGGTGAGTAATGTAGCGCGGAATGC
>JAZDNJ010000016.1:0-3777 GCA_043800105.1 Patescibacteria group bacterium | reverse complement strand
GAAGTGATGTATGACGGAAAAGACGCGCTGATCATTTACGACGACTTAAGTAAACACGCTTGGGCCTACCGCGAAATTTCCCTGCTCTTAAGACGCCCTCCGGGGCGCGAGGCTTACCCCGGTGACATTTTCTACCTGCACTCAAGACTTTTGGAAAGGTCTTCCCGCCTTTCTGATTCGCTTGGCGGAGGATCGCTTACAGCTCTTCCGATCATCGAGACACAGGCTGGTGACGTGTCGGCTTATATTCCAACCAACGTCATTTCGATTACCGATGGCCAGATTTACCTTGAAGGTGAAGCGTTTTACGCAGGTAAAAGACCTGCTATCAATGCCGGTCTTTCCGTCTCCCGCGTGGGAGGATCAGCTCAGCTTCCTGTAATGAAGAAGGTCGCCGGAAATCTGCGGTTAAACCTGGCGCAGTTCAGGGAGCTTGAAAGTTTCGCGCAGATCGGTTCGGACCTTGACCCTCAGACGAAAGCCACTCTCAATCGCGGTCAGCGCATTGTCGAAATCCTCAAACAGCCCCAATATCAGCCACTGCATATTGCCAAACAGATCGCCATCATTTACGCGGCGAACAGCGGACTTTTGGATGACATTGAAGTAAGCAAATTGCGGGATTTTGAAACCAAACTCTTTTCTCACTTAGATGCGAATGCGCAGGATCTTGAAGAAACTTTAAAAGCCGCGAAAAAATTCACTCCGGAGCTCGAAGCTGAACTTAAAAAGACAATCAGCGAGTTTAAGGAAGGCTGGAAAAATTAAGTAACAATTATAAATGGCCTCATTAAGGGACATAAAGAACAGGATCCGCTCGGTAAAATCCACCCAGAAGATTACCAAAGCTATGGAAATGATCGCCGCGTCCAAAATGCGCCGTGCCCAAAGTCAGGCGCTTAAGGGCAGGCCTTACATTACAAAACTGACGGAAGTGATTGATAATCTGGTATATCTCAGTGATCCGCCACTGGGCCATCCGTTGCTGGAAAGGCATAGGGTTATTAAAAACATCGGTTATATCTTTATTACGGCGAACCGCGGGCTTTGCGGTTCTTATAACAGCGCTGTTATAAGAACAATGCTGGAGGTAATCGCAGAGCATAAAGATGCCAACGAGAATATAGTCCCTATTGGCAGGAAAGGTAAGCAATCCATGGCCAGATCGGGAAAAAAAATGCTGGCGGAATTCGAGACGATGGAGGAGATCATGACTGAACGCAACGAAATCAATGAAACGGTACTGACGATTGGCAGGAAAGGACGTCAGTCGATGGAGCGGATCGGCAAGAAGGTCCTTGCGGATTTCGAATCAATGACCGATAAGCCACGGTTTACCGACACCGTTGGTATCAGTCAGATCGTTATGGATGATTATATAGCTGGCAGTCTGGATGAAGTCTATTTTGTTTATAACCATTTTTACTCAGTCGTCAGCCAAAAACCTGTGGTTGAAAAACTTCTTCCGATTACCGCGCATCGGGAGGGGGCCACAGAGATGCTGAAGCGCGACTATATTTTTGAGCCCAATCGGGTCCAATTGCTGGATGAGCTCCTGCGACGGTATGTTCAGACTATTGTATATCAGAAGATTCTGGAAGCTATTGCCGCTGAGCAAAGCGCACGCATGATGGCGATGAGGCAGGCCTCTGATAACGCTACCGAAATTATTTCAAATCTGACCCTGCACTATAACAAGGGCAGACAGGCAAAAATTACGAAAGAAATACTCGAAGTGGTGTCCGGTAACCGTTAGCTGAGGGGGCAAAAGTCACAAAAATTGTAAATTAAGAATTTATTAAATATCCTATCAACAATTAATATGGCAAAAGGCAAAATTTCTCAAATTATCGGACCAGTGGTGGATTTTACTTTCCCGGCTTCCGAGATGCCCAGACTTTATGAAACAGTGGAAATCAAAAACCGTGATAAAAAACTGGTTGTCGAGATACAACAGCATACCGGAGACGGGCAGGTCAGAGGCATAGCCATGGATTCCACGGATGGCCTGGTGCGCGGTCAGGAAGCTGTTTCCACCGGCAGACAAATCAGTGTTCCCGTGGGTGAAAAGGTACTCGGCCGCCTGCTGAACGTGCTCGGTGAGCCCATAGACAGCCTGGGCGATATTGACGCCGAGAGATGGGAGATTCACAGAGCTACACCGAGCTTTACCGCCCAATCCTCAACCACTAAGATTTTTGAAACCGGTTTAAAAGTCGTCGATCTGATTTGCCCTTTCGCGAAAGGTGGTAAAGTCGGTCTTTTCGGAGGAGCCGGTGTCGGAAAAACGGTCCTTATTCAGGAACTGATCCGAAATATTGCCACCGAGCATGGCGGTTATTCGGTTTTCGCCGGGGTTGGGGAACGCACTCGTGAAGGGAATGATCTGTGGGTCGAAATGAAGCAGTCCGGGGTTATCAATAAAACCGCCCTTGTCTTCGGCCAGATGAACGAGCCTCCGGGGGCGCGTCTTCGGGTGGCGCTGACAGGACTGACTGTAGCTGAATACTTCCGTGATAAGGAAAGGCGCGACGTACTTCTGTTTATCGACAACATTTTCCGCTTTTCGCAGGCCGGTTCCGAGGTTTCCGCGCTTCTTGACCGCATGCCTTCCGCCGTAGGCTACCAGCCGAATCTGGCTTCCGAAATGGGCGCTTTACAGGAAAGAATTACGTCCACCAATGACGGTTCAATCACATCGGTGCAGGCTGTTTACGTGCCGGCCGATGACCTTACCGATCCAGCTCCCGCGACCACCTTCTCACACTTGGATTCAACGGTTGTGCTTTCACGCGCTCTCACGGAACAGGGGATTTATCCCGCCGTTGATCCTCTCGACTCAACTTCACGTCAGCTGGATCCCAATATTGTGGGCGAGGAACATTATCTGGTTTCACGGGAAGTCCAAATGGTATTACAGAGGTATAAGGACTTACAGGATATTATTGCTATTCTCGGTATTGATGAGCTTTCCGAAGACGACAAGGTGCTTGTGGCCAGAGCCAGAAAGATTCAGAGGTTCCTGTCACAGCCATTCTTCGTCGCTGAGGCGTTCACTAATATTCCCGGTCAGTACGTTAAATTGTCCGACACTGTTCGCGGTTTTAAGGAAATACTGGAAGGAAAACATGATGACCTTTCCGAACAGGATTTCTATATGGTCGGCACCATTGAACAGGCCAGGGAAAAACATGAAAAAGCTTCGCAGGAAACAAAGAAATAGTTACCTAAATTTTAATTGATGTTCCATTTAAGCGTCGTCACAGCGGAAAGAACGATTTATGATGGTGATATTGATATGCTGGTAACCACCACTCCGGGTGGGGAAATCGGCATACTTACAAACCACCATCCTCTGGTAACAAAAATTTCTCCTGGCGGGCTGAAACTGACTTATCCCGATAAAACCGAAGATGTTCTGTTTGTGAGCGGCGGATACCTGGAAGTCAATAACAACAGGGTGATCATGCTGGCCGACACGGTAACGAATATTGAAGACTTACAGGTGGAAGAGGCAAAGGCCGCGAAAGAACGCGCGCAGGAACTCATAAAGACAGCCAAAGATGACGTCGAAAGGGAAAAACTGGAAGAAGAGCTCCATGTGCAGATGGCAAAGGAAAGACTGGCGGGCATAGCTCAGTACAAAAAACGGAAACTTTAGTTGGTAGTTGACAGGTAAAAATATTGGTGTATAATTTCACCCTGTCTTCCCGATAAATGTCATTTTATGGGAAGATTTTTTAAATATCTGATGCCGATACTGCTTGGTTTAACCAT
>JAZDNJ010000002.1:0-2944 GCA_043800105.1 Patescibacteria group bacterium | reverse complement strand
GTAATACGTCTTCCAAAAATATTCTTGTAGTCACCGGTTCCGATTACACGGATCAGGTTTATCAGGCTTTTGTTGATACCCGCGCGCTTGGCCATCGGCTGTATCTTTTAAGTGACGGTTCTTTTGAACCAAAGCCGGGTATTTTTGAAAAGCATTTCACTTATGATCTCCGAAAAACCAAAGAAGCACTGGAGTATATGAAAAGACAGGATATCCGTTTTGATGCAGTTACCATTAAGACCTCTGAATGGCTGACCCCCCTTACCGCCCTGCTTACCAAACAGTATGGCTGTATCGGCAACTCTCCTGTCGTTGCTTTTAACTGCCGGAGCAAGTACCATATGCGCCAAATTCTGAAAGAGGCGGGAATCCCAATTCCAAAGTTCAGATTGTGCAGAAACTATGAAGAGCTAAAGGGCGCGATCGGTGAAATCGGCATCCCCTGTGTGGCCAAGCCGGTCGGCGGAAACGCCAGTTACGGCACGTTTATGATCCGTCATGAAGAGGATTTAGGCGTGCTACGGGAAAATTATGACCAATCTGTCGCCTACCTGAAGAAACTGGCGGTCGCACATGATGTTTTTGCCTTTTCCACTGAAGAAATGGATTTGATCGGCATTCATGATCACGTTGATATGGTGACCGACTATTTGGTCGAGGAATATATGGAAGGACCTGAGATCAGCGTGGATGCTATTGTCCAGAATGGGCACGTGACGATTTTTGGCGTGGAAGATCAGATTCGGATGCAGCCGCCTTATGTGCTTCAGATCGCGGCCCGACTCCCCTATGTGTGCGATTCAAAAAGAAAGACTGAAATTTATGATCTCATCTGTCAAACGGTAAAAGCCATGGGGATTGAAAATTCCGCCACGCATACTGAAATTATTTTTACCAAAGAAGGCCCAAAAATCGTTGAAATCGGTTGCCGGATCGGCGGAGATGACCTGCATGACACCATTCTTGAAGTAACAGGTTACAGCTTGATGTACGAGTCGATCATGACTGCCTTGGGTATTGAGCGAGGCTACCAAATTACGACCAAGTGCTATACCATGATGCAGTTTATGCTGCCGGATAAACAAGGTGTCGTTCAGGGTATTGCTGTTGATGAAAGTCTAAAACAAGATCCCAACGTGTATAATTTCAGTCTTAGTGCCAAAGTCGGCGATCTGGTGGGCCCGCCGCCCATTAATTTCGATTACATGGGCTTTGTCGGTGTCAAAGGTAAGACCCCTGCCGAGGCACAAGCAAATCTTGAATCGGCCCTAAGCCGTATTACCATTAACATCCAATAACGGTGAATGTTGCCTCTTTTGAACTGCTGGAATTCCTGCTCTCGCCTTCTAGGCATAAGTATCACGTTATCGGTCTGCCGGGCAGTCCCGCGGAAGAAGTAACCAAAGCAAGCTATTCTGCCGATAAAATCCTTACGCCGAAAATCCTGACAGAGAAAACACCTGAAGAACTGGAAGAATTCGTTCACCGGGCGGGCGAAAAAGACATCCTACAGCATACCGATCTGCGTCATCTTATCCGTCAGCACGCTATTCAGGCCATCTGTCCTGACACCTACAGCACCCCCTACCTGGAGCGTTGGGCCAAAAGGAATAAGATTCAGGTCATCTGCACCCCCCATCGGTTCCAGAAAAAATATGAAAATAAGATTTTCTTCGATCGCTTTCTGCGCCGCTTTAAACTGCCGGCTCCTGCCAGCCGCATTCTGAATTCCGTTTATGACGCCTATCATGTGGATTCTTTTCCGGTTGTTTTGCAGACCCCGGTGAGCGCCGGGTCCACAGGGACGTTTGTGGTGCGCGACTGGGAAGAACTCCTTCGCCTGACTTCAGTTGAGAAGAGGGTGGAGTTCCCGCTTTTGTGCCGTGAGTTCATTTCAGACGCCCACCCGCTTGGCGTAAGCGTTCTTATAGGCCCAAAAAAAATGGCTTTTTCAGTCCCCCGCATACAGGCTTACTTTACGCAGACCGGAGGAAAAAGCACTTATTACGGAATTCAGTGGATCAGAACCTCTGCCCTGAATCCGAAAACCATCAAAAAACTGAATTCAGCGCTTTACAGAGCCGGAAAAGCTATGCAGGATAACGGCTACCGTGGTATAGCCGCTTTCGATATTATGGTGCGCGACAATGACATTTTTTTTATCGAATGTAACCCGCGGACCGGCGGTTCCAGTCCTCATCTGGCGAACCGCCCGGAACTGCTTCACGGACTTAACTTCACGGATGAATATGTGCGGATTCTGACCGGTAACGAGCTTAGCGCCGACAAGCCGTTCATCCCCAATTCGGATTACGAAGGTTTTACGCTGGATCTCAGTTTTCTTTCCGATCTGCTTCCCATCGGACTCCCTTTAAATCATCTGTGCTATGGAGTTTATCGGTATCAGAACGGACAGTTACATTACCATTCCGCAAAAGCCGATGATTTTAACGAGCCTGGCAATGTTTTCGTCCATTTTGTCCGTCCGGAGGGGGCTTTACTTAACCCGCATATCTTTACGGGCTTTGTTTTCACCCATTTCCCGCTCCTGAAAATCCGTGAAATGGAGTATACTTTTACCGAGGAAGCTCAGAAGCTTCTGCATTATTTAGAAGACATCGTCATCAAAAAATGAATCCAATCCCCCACTTCAAAGAACGGGCGCTGACCATTGAAAAGCGTAAAAAAGAGTTTCTGAACATTGCCGAAAAAACCGGCTCGCCTTTATACCTGTATGACAAAGCCGAGGTGCAAAAGAATTATCGGGCGTTTACCTCCGCTTTCAAAAAAGAAGGCGTGGACATTCAGGTTTACTACGCGGTTAAAAGCAACTTCTATTTAGGATTACTCAAAACAGTGGACGAATAATGAGGTAATCTGGATGTTTCCAGCAACAGTGAACTCAGGCTGGCCCTGTAAGCCGGAGCCAAAAAGATTATTTACA
>JAZDNJ010000022.1:0-2529 GCA_043800105.1 Patescibacteria group bacterium | reverse complement strand
ATGGCCCAACCGAACCATTCTGCAGACAACTCCCCTGCTTGGCTGGATCAACATTCAGCTGGACAATGATGGCTTTGTGCGTTCACTGCCGCTTTTCAGTGAATCGGAAAGCGGGGTGATCGACGCTTTTTCGCTGGCCCTGGCCCGCATTTATCTGCGTGCCGAGCCTTCCGATTACCATGTAACGAACGGCGTTTTTGATTTTTCGGACAAGATTCATATTCCCGCCTTTACCAAGAAAGACAATACCTCGGGCGAGGATGTAAATTTTATGTCCATCAATTATTTTGCCCAGCCCAACAAGTTCACGCATATTTCTTTTTCTGATCTACTGAATGAAAATCTGGTTGATAAACAGGGAAACCCAATCGACTTCCGCGACAAGATCGTGATCATAGGACCGACAGCCATCGACCTGCAGGATGACTATCTGTCGCCGGTGAGCGAGGGGGTGCGTATGCCGGGCGTCGAAATCCATGCCAACAACGTGCAGACCGTGATCACGCAGAAGTTTTTGCGGGACCAGTCAAAACTAAGCCTTTGGCTGGCAATTCTGGGCTTTTTGATGGTGAATATTGTCGTTCTTTCTTTTTTGAAGGTCCGCTACGCCATTCCGCTGGCCCTGCTCGAGATTCTGGGCATGCTGGTGGGCGGCATTGTGGCCTACGAATACCGCATTCTGGTAAACGTGGTTTACCCGATTCTGATGATTCTGCTTAGTTTCATCGGGACTTATCTGCTCCGCTTTATTACCGAACAGAAAGAACGGCAGTTTATTGAAGGGGCTTTTGGACACTATGTGAACAAAGACGTGGTGAGGCAGATCAAAAAAGACCCGCATATGCTGGAACTGGGCGGGGCGAAGCGGCAGATCACCGTGTTTTTCTCGGATATTGCCGGCTTTACGGGTATTTCAGAACAGCTGAAACCTGAATATCTGGTGAAGTTCCTGAACGAGTATTTGGGTGAGATGACGGAAATCATCATCGGCCTTCAGGGAACGCTGGACAAATACGAGGGCGACGCGATTATGGCCTTCTGGAACGCGCCGATTTCTCAGCATGACCACCAACTGCATGCCTGCATCGCGGCCCTGGAAAACCAGAAACGGCTGGCGGAGCTGAGGGACAAGTGGGCCAAGCTGAACCTGCCGGAGCTGAAAGTGCGCATCGGCCTGAATTCCGGTGAAGCCGTGGTAGGTAACATGGGTTCCGAGAACCGTTTTGACTACACGGCCATGGGCGATAATGTGAACCTTGCCTCCAGACTTGAAAGCATTAACAAACAATACGGCACCTATCTGATTATTTCCGAATCGACCTACTCAGCGGTGAAAGACGAGATGGTCTGCCGTGAACTGGACATGATCCGCGTGAAGGGAAAAAACGAACCCGTGCGGATTTATGAGCTGATTGCCAAAAAGGGCGACGAGACGACTGAAATGGGTGTAAAACTGAAAACTTTTGCCGAAGCCCTGACGCTTTACCGTGAAAAGAAGTTTGCGGAAGCGAAAGGCAGGTTCGCCAGTCTGGGCGACGACGCGCCCGCCAAAGTCTTCGCGCAACGATGTGAAGAATTTATCAAGAATCCCCCTGCCGAAAATTGGGACGGGGTGTGGAATTTTGAGGTGAAATAAATATGATTCTGATTTACAGAGACATTTCGGATGAAGATGGAAAGGCTGTTCAGTCTACTGGAGCAGGGGCGGAAAAACCTGAAAATGGGGAAGAAACGCTTGCAGCTAACACGCGCGGTAAGGCGTGACGTGCCCGGCGTGATGAACGGAGCCATGGGTGGTGTCCTATACCTCATGGCTGGGCACGGACTCCTGTCCGAGGAGGCCAAGCGTCTTCTCGGGCTGGACTAACGAGGACAGACCCCCCCTCACCCATGGGGTGGTGAGGATCGGAGGTTTCTAACCCCACGACTTAACTTTCCCGCCTGACCGCGGGACTACCCTACCCTGACCGGTAGAGGTAGAGACTAGACTAGCTCCCGAACTGCCTGACCGCGGTTCGGGATCTGACTTTGGTTTTTACCAACAAACTCTCAAGAAAATTCTAAGTTTGCGTTATTCTATTAAATCAGCTATAATTAGAATAACGGTATTTCTTATTCCAGTTGGTGGAATAATGAAATCCGCTATTCTAATCGCAGATTATGAGCAAACAGCCTTTTGTACCGCCTAAATTACCAGTCAAAATCGATTACACGAATTTGATCGGTCATATCACGAAGGCACACAGAGCCATTGCTTCGCTCAACGCGCTTTTAAATCATCTGCCGAATCCGGAACTGCTTGGAAGGACTATGCAGACCAAAGAAGCTGTTTTGAGTTCCAAAATCGAAGGCACTCAGGCAACGCTTAATGAAGTCCTTGAATACGAGGCTGAGGGTGATAAAAAAGAGGATTCTGAAATAAAAAAGGACATTCATGAAATCATCAATTATCGCCACGCGTTAGACCTTGGGATAAAAAGCCTCAGTACAACACCGCTTGCCGAAAATCTTGTTAAAAAACTGCATTCG
>JAZDNJ010000029.1:0-2411 GCA_043800105.1 Patescibacteria group bacterium | reverse complement strand
CTCATCAGAAATTGTTTTTCCACTATCAGTAAAGAGAAGAGGTGAAGGTATAATAATTCAAGAACTTAATCCCAAAATAGCATTCTTTAGAATCTACTCAAATCTTGATGCAGGAGATGAAATTTATGGACCTGATCTTTGGGGGTTCTCGTCAACGCCAGTCACGAAAATAAATATCGGTCAAAAAGGGAGAACAAGCAGTCATTCTGGACAGGATGTAGAAATCAATGGAGGAAAGTGTTTCCTACAGATAATCCAAGGGTTACTTGGTAGTGCAATTGGAGTACATCCAAAAAATGATTTAATACCGCACATTATATTGCCTCAAATCAGTAGTCAAACAGTACTCCTTCTTACAGAAACATAGTCACTCGCAGTCGCGAATCTGAAAATAAACTTCCATAGAGAAAACTTCTAAGAAAAAATCTTCTAGGTTGGCGTGCCAGCGTAAAATAACGGGTAAAATAACGGGGACGTCCATGATAAGAAAAGTCAAGAGGAAAGCGGAGATTTCCCTTGACCTTCCCGGATGCCGCCAGTGGTTTATTAAAACACCTTTTCCTCCGCCCGGTCTTTTTGTTCTTTACCTATGGTTGTCAGCCTAACGATCAGGCGACCAGACATCCATTTGCGGTATCAGGCCATGAATGCCACAGGGCATTCGGGTATCCGCGAATGAGGTTTTCAAAAACTGGTCCAGATTGATCTTCGCGCCGAGAATGGGCCATCACATAGGGCTCGTCGGAGGCACGCCACAGAATGATAAATAACCGCATTGAAAGTGACCGTTCATTCATAAATTGCTGGATAACCCCTTATAAATTACCACCGCCGAAGATTGAGTTTGGGCCAACCAGCCAGCCTCGAAACAGTTCTTAAGGTGAACGCGGCACAGACGCTTGCACAGTCCCCAGTTAAGCAAGGACCGGCGGGAAGATCGTTCGGTAAAAAGGTTATGTGATGCTCCTTTCAGGCCGCCAGCTTCGGCGCGTCGAAGTCTTTCCCCTGCCGCTCAACGGCCAGCATGTATTCTACCAGTTTGCGGGCTACTGCCAGGGTGGCACGGTTTCGGTTGCCGCGTGCCAGTTCCTTCTCATGAAGCTCTGCCAATTGAGGATTCCAATGAGGCGCCAGCTTGGCTGTCTCGATCAGCATGGTCTGCAGATGTTTATTCCTCTTCTTGGATATGGGACCACGCTGTTCCTTGCCGGCCGATTCCCGCTGAGCGCTGCATAACCCACAGTAGCTGATGGCCCGGTTTGCTGAATGGAATCGGGAAGGATCTCCTGTCTCAAGCACCCAGGTCAGGGCCATAACCTCCCCGACTCCCTTGATGCTCATCAGTCTTTTCACCCGTTCACGGATCAGCTTGTTTTCTCGCAATGTCTTGACCAGTTTCTTCTGAACGGCAGTGAACATCTCCAGACTATTGTGGCTTACTTCAGCAGTTCCTTCACAGAGGCAGGAACGTCCTCAACTTGCTCCAGTAAATTGTCAAAGTATTTCCTGCCGTGAAGCCTCTTCTTGCTATATATCGCACCGGTGTTGGCGGCGGCGTGAAAATGCAGTAATTCTGGCGGTTTGAAAATGTGCACTCTAAAACGAGGATTGAAGTAGCTGCCGGGACCATTTTTCAGGTTCCAGCAGCTACTTGATAATAAGGTTTTAAGTCTCGATTATTTCCTTCATTCGATAGCTATCGCCCTCGATAACCACGGTTTCGGCGTGGTGAAGGAGGCGATCCAACAGCGCAGACGTAAGGGTGCTGTCGTTATTGAAGATTTCTGGCCAGTTTTTGAAAACCCGGTTAGTGGTGATGATAAGTGAGCCTTTTTCATAGCGGTGACTGATGATCTGAAAGAGTAAATCGGCGCCGGTTTTATCGATGGGCAGATATCCCAGCTCGTCGCAAACAATCAGATCCGGCTTGAGATATTTATTCAGTTCTTGTTTCAGACGACCTGCGGCTCGGGCGGCGGCCAGGTTATTAATTGTCTCAACTGCTGTGGAGAACAGAACCGAGTATCCTTTGAGACACGCCTCATATCCGAGCGCGGTGGCGAGGTGTGTTTTTCCAAGCCCCACGCCGCCAATGAAAATCACATTGCTTTTGTCTTCGATCCATTTGAGTCTGAACAGGTTTCGCACCTGTTGTTGGTTGATTTTTTTAGGCCAGCTCCAGTTAAACTGCTCCAGGGTTTTGATTTGGGGGAAGCGCGCCTGGTATATTCGGCGCTCGATGGCTCGATCACGGCGCTGATGGGTTTGCTCCTGGATCAGTTCGGCCAGATATTGGATATGCGTCCACTGTTTTTGAGCCGCCTGTTTTGCCATTGATTCATAATTTTCGCGGATAAACAGAAGTTTCAGATAGCTGAGGTGCTGATCAAGTTCAGGTGGGGGTGGGCCTG
>JAZDNJ010000007.1:0-5197 GCA_043800105.1 Patescibacteria group bacterium | reverse complement strand
ATAACTTCCCATGTAAAATCTCTTTCGGTTGTTCCTCCGTTTTTAGCCAAAAGGCCCGCGGGAACCGTGAAGGTATAAGTCGTATCGTAATTCCATTGTTTTGGAGTGAACTGCAATACCTGTGAATTCAGCCAGACCAATTCCCCTTCCGCTGGCGAATTCATGCGTAAAAAATGGTTCGTATCCCCTTTCGTTTCCATGGGTCGATCGAATCCGACGGTGATCATTTGATCCACTGCCATGGTGTGAGGGGCTTTTGGATTTGAGGAGGGGGTGACAAATTCCACGAACGGCGGACCCGTGACCACAAAATCCAACGTACGACTCATGATCAATGATTTTCCCCACAGGCTCTTGGCGGAAGCCTCAAGAATGACTTGGTAACGATCTCCAATGGTTAAGGCTGAGTCGGGTTTGTATTGCAGTGTTTTCCGATCGCTCCAAACAAAAGCGCCAGCGAGCGCGGGAGTGATTTTAAAAGCCCGCTCCACGCTCGACGCGTTCATGGCCTGATCGAACCTCAATGTAAAAGATCCTTCTACGGGGATTAACTCCTCGCTGTTCATGAGAGTTTCCCCTTCAAAATCAGGCTGAGGGATCAGCCAATACCCAATTGCGGCGATCAGGATCACCATCAACACCCCTATGCTCAGGCGGTTTTTAAATGTCATTTGAACCTCATATTAACATAAAGTGCTTTAATATTATATAATAATTATAAATTATGTCTATTAGAACTATTTGACAATATATGCAATATGTAGGAAGAATATACCCTTACTTAATTTTTAAACCTTTTTAATATTATGTCTAAGTTCAAATTCATGCTCCCTCTTTTAATGGTTTTAACGCTCTTGGCGCCGGTTTCGGCTTTTGCCAATATTACAACCGGATACATCGCAATTGAAGTGGTGGATCAGGATGGCCATGACATCGCAGGCAACTGGTACCTGTATCAGGGTACTGGAGATGAAGGCCTGGTGGTGCGCAATGGCACCTGGGGTGAAACCTTTACAATGCCCTATGGAACTTATTATTTAAAAGGTGAAGTAAGAGCCGGATATTCTTCTTTTGCGGTGGTGAGTGAAAATGCTCAAACAATTTTGCCTCATTACACTATTACTTACCGATTGGCCTATACGGCGGAAGTTGTGGGTGATATTGCCCCAGCTACTGGATCAACGGAAGACATCGGAGCTGTTGTGCCACCCGTGGAAAGCCCCGTGACCAGTGATGTTATGACTCCTGGAGCTGTGGATGACGGATCAATCAGAACCGTTGATACAGAAGTCATCTCTGCAATCGAAGAACGCTTATCCCACACAGGACGTCCCGTTGGAGTTGACCGAAGCGCACTTGAAACTCCTTCACTCCCCGCCACTCCGGTTCAACTGGCAGTTACAGGCCCGGAAGGAATTTTGGGATTGCTCATGCTCGGCAGCAGCCTTGGCAGCTTGTGGATTGTCCGCCGCCGCGCCTAAGCCTCTGACACATACTTATTGAAAAAAGCCCCGTCCGCCTCAGGCGAATAGGGGCTTTTTATTAATCAAAGCCGGAAAAAAGCTTGACTTTTTGGCTATTGAAACGTAAGATGGCAAAAAATATCCTTTGTCCTTAACCGTATCATAAAATATGAAAGATATCCCTCTTTATCTTACCTTCGATGACGTTTTGCTGGTACCTCAGTATTCTGAGGTGTTGCCAAAAGATGTTTCGGTTAAAACGCGGCTAACGCGTGGAATTGCCTTGAGCATTCCGCTGGTGAGCGCCGCCATGGACACGGTGACTGAACACGAACTGGCCACCAAAATAGCGCTGTATGGGGGGATCGGGATCATTCATAAGAACATGATTCCGGACCAGCAGGCCGAAGAAGTAAGGAAGGTGAAGCGTTTTGAAAATGGCTTCATTAAAGAGCCCATTTGCGCCAAACCGGATGATAAGATCGAACACATTTATCAAATTCGGGAAAAATATGGCTACAAAGCGGTGCCCATCACGGATACAGGTAAGCCTGGAGGAAAGCTTGTGGGGCTAATTACGGCCAATGACTATTTTTATCACAAACACGTTCATCTTAAAGTAAAAGAGCGAATGACTCCCGCGGCGAAACTTTTGATTGCCTATGAAGGCATCACGCTGAGTGAAGCGAATGACATTTTGGAAGAAAGCAAACACAGCAAGTTGCTGATTGTGGATAGCAAAAAACACATGAAGCTCCGGGCGCTTGTCACCCGGCGGGATATTGAAAAGAACAAATTGTATCCCGATGCCTGCAAGGACGCTGAAAAGTGTTTGAGGGTGGGGGCGGCCGTGGGGCCGGCAAAGAATATGGAAGAGCGCGTGAAGAAACTCGTGGCCGCCGGAGTGGACGTGCTGGTGGTAGACACCGCTCATGGCCACAGCAAAGGAGTCATTGAAACGATTCGCTACATAAAAAAACATTTCAAGGACATGCAGGTGATCGGAGGCAACATTGCCACGGCTGAAGCCGTGAAGGCTTTGGCGGAAGCTGGTGCGGATGCCGTGAAAGTGGGCATTGGACCCGGTTCCATTTGCACCACGCGAGTGATCACAGGAATCGGCGTTCCACAACTTTCAGCAATCATGGATTGCGTGCAGGAAGCCAAAAAACATGGCATTCCGGTGATCGCGGACGGAGGGGTAAAATATTCAGGTGACGTGGCCAAAGCCATTGCGGCGGGAGCAAGCTCCGTGATGATCGGTTCTCTGTTTGCCGGCACCAAAGAGGCTCCTGGCGAACTGATTTACCGCGAAGGGAAAACGTATAAAGAATATCGTGGAATGGGATCTCTCGGCGCCATGAGCGGAGGCGGCCGTGAGCGCTACGGCCAAGCGGATGTGAGCGATACTTCCAAGTACGTGCCGGAAGGAATTGAAGGGCAAATGTTGTACAAAGGCCAAATGTCGCAGGAAATTTTCCAACTGGTGGGAGGTCTTCGCTCCAGCATGGGCTATTGCGGCAGTAAAGATCTTTTGACGTTCCAAAAGAAAGCCCGGTTTGTCCAAATCACCGCTGCCGGATTACGGGAAAGTCACCCTCACGACGTGGAGATCATCAAAGAAGCGCCGAATTATAAATCATAAACGGCTGGGAAATGCGAAGTTAACGAACACCACCGCTCCAAACAGCAAAATGCAGGCGGCTACTACCAGAACCGACCAGGCAGTGGGAGTTTCTTCACCTTCATTCAATTCCAAAGCCAAAGCGCTTCCTCCGTAAAGTAAGGCGACGAACGCGAAAGGAACATCCATGATTTGCATGAAAAGAAGGGATCCATTTTCAAAAAACCCATTCCGGAATGCCAGCGCCGAAAACGCGTACGCAAAAGCGAGAACGAAAAAGCACTTGGCGCTGACTTCGTGGAGATTTTTTAGGGAATCCATGGCAAAGGCTTTAACTTAATTTAGTTTATCAAATTAATTTCAAATTGCCTACAGGAATCGATCCAATTCCCGATTTAAAGTAGCTGGAAAATTGTGAATGAGTAGCCAATGACTTTTGGGAAGAAATTGTTTTAATTCTCGCTCAACGTTCGCGCGTTGGAGAAGTTTGCCAATGGTATAATATCTGTCACGCGCTAGCGGGGCAACCATTGGCCAATGTGGGCGTTGCCGAGCTGAGGCATAAGCCGCATATACTGCTGTTAAGCAACCCGAGCGACCATCGAGAGTGAGAGCGCAGCGGGGCATTTGGAGTACTGCCCATTTTTCATCAAAATAAACAGATTTTTAGAACATTTTTAACAATTTTTTCTATTTCATAGCTCTATTGCCCACTTGGGATTAAATATTTTTTCTGATATTGTCGCCGAATCAATTTCATTAGTTATAAAGATTTTATGCTTGTTTGATGGCATTCCATTTTTCTCAAGCTCCCAAGCATGCAGTACTTCATTCCCCGTTGATGGATATCGTAATGAGTATGGCTCTACCAGTCTCATTGAACCGTGATACGAGATTAGAGCACATTGTCTATTGTGAGCAGCACGGCGAATTAGCTCAATCGCCAATGATGACGTAGTTCGATAACCAATAGTTGGGAAAAATATACGTGGACCTATTTGACCACTTACTTGCGGCATAGGCTCTAGATTTGGTCTGGCATTTTTTGGTTCTAGCCACCAGGCAATCGCATCCTCTAAATCAGCGAGAAATGACTCAATTGGCGGGAGATTGCTTATTTGATGGGATAACTGCATCTCCCAGTTGGCCCTTAAAACACCTTGATCAATTGCGCTCATTATTTGTTGTACAGTTGGCGCAGATAATCCTTTGAATTTAAATTTGGCATTAGCGATGTCTTTTGCCCGTAGCGGTTCAATCTCCTTTCTAAAGTTACGACTGATATTTATAACATCATAAACATCACGCGCTCTACCGTTTCTTTCAAAAAGAGCACGTGATTTTTCAGCAAGAATCTCATTTATGCTGTAGCAGAGAATTTCGGGACTTGGATTAAATGCATCCGAAAAACCGTGATGTAAATTGCGAAGCCGTGGATCATCTACTAGCAATTCATCCTGAGTAATATCAAATTTTACTCTAGGGAGTGAATTTATGGGACCACCAATAGGACCATTGTAAGAAATTTTTGCTTGAAATGATGTATTCCCGCGGGGGTTTTCATATTCTTCGATTTTCCAGTCTTTTCTGGGGAAAATTATGCCCGAATTGCCCTCAATCCAACTTATTGCCTCTTCGAGATATTTTTTGATCAGCTCGTTATTTATTGCTTGGTCAGACGGCACTGTGAAATCGAGGTCTTCAGAAAATCTATAAGTTTCAAAATAGCATTTCTTTAAGCATGTGCCACCTTTGAAAGCCCAACGTGAAAGATTTGGGTGATTTGATATAGCCCTGAGTATCCAGCCAATTACATAATCTTTCTGAATTGTCGTTGGCTGAAGTGCATAGTAACTGGAGAGTTCCAGTATTTCATTTTTGGGTATCATTTAGCGGTAAATTAATTCGTAAGTTCCACTTAATAATTATACTACCTGATTTTGGACCGTCAGGGTCAAGATTAGATATGCCTTTTGATATGTGATTTTGGCATGAATTAAGCCACTCTTTCGATACAGGCGCATTTAATTTTTCCGCAAGAAAGCCAAGGCGTTTGAATACTGCCCCTCGCTTATACTTTAATGCATACTCAAGTAATAAATCTGGATTA
>JAZDNJ010000119.1:0-3453 GCA_043800105.1 Patescibacteria group bacterium | reverse complement strand
ATCATATCATCGTAAATAACGCAGGTCCTGTCCTTCACATCACCTACCACGTGTGTCGTAACAGCTTCGTTATGGGCGGGACGGGTTTTATGCAGAATAGCGATAGGCACACCCAGATCATCAGCCAGTTTTTTGGCGTTTTTGGCGCCGCCGGCGTCCGGCGAGACCACCGTCACGTCTTTGAGCTTCTTCTTCCTGTAATAATCGGCGAAAAGTTTATGGGTGTTGATGTTATCGACAGGAACATCAAAAAATGCCTGAGCCTGGTCCGCGTGAAGGCCAAAAGTAATCACGTGATCGGCTCCGGCCTTCACGATCAAATCCGCCATCAGTTTGGCGCTGATCGGTTCACGGGGCTTATGCACCTTGTCCTGCCGGGCGTAACCGAAATGAGGAATGATCACATGGACTTTTGACGCGAAAGAAAGCCTGGCCGCGTCAATCATCAAAAACAGCTCCATATAATCCTCATTCACCCAGTAGTCACGGCAGGTCTGAATAATAAAAACCTCCTGCCCGCGGACCGTTTCATCGAGCCTGACATATTTTTCGCCGCAGGAAAAAGTCGAAAGGGTCAGCTGCCCCAATTCTTTTTTCATGTCTTTCGCGACAGACTTGGCAAGCTCTTTATGGGAAGATCCCGCAAAGATTGTGAATTTATTTGTAGCCATAAATTTCAGTTACGTTCAAAAACAATTCTATCAATTTCTCATCTTTTCCGAAACTGCTTTTTACCTAAACGCAAAGTAATTGAGACCGCATTAAGCGGGAACATCATCCAGGAGATCTGAGTGATTTGAAGGAGGGACCGAAGAGACAGATGAAATCCGCGGAGCCCGCATCGTACTCTTAAATTTCTTCAGGGCCTCCCGAACCTCTCGGATGGCCTTGCGGGCATTACTCTTACCTTCGGGTTCTGGTAGGTCATCTATCGCGTCGGCGATAGACCGTCGGATTTTTTCAGCACCCATTCTTTCAGCCTGCACATCTAACGCCTCAAGTGTCTGCAATAAATCAAATGATCCTTGAGACATTGGCGCTCGATCGCAACTTTCTGAAGCTTTCATAATAAAATAGTTAGGGGGCAAAGCCAGCCCAATTTACCCGATAGCTCATGTTATGTCAAATAACATTATTTTGGCCGTACTTCCGTACCACCAGGGCCGTCTTTCACCATCCATTTGCCGGAAGCCTCAATCTTCGCGCGGATTTGGTCGGCTTTTTTCCAGTCTTTCCGCTCTCTGGCCTCATTACGTTCCAGAATCCATTTAGTGATCTGCGGCGGAAGTTCAAATTCGACTGGCTCATCAAGCTTCAGGCCAAGCACCGTATCCATTTTTTTGATGGTCGCCAGTTTGTCCGCGTCCGGAATCTCCGCGTCATCCATCAGTTCCCAGGCAATAGCCAGCCCCTGCGCCACATTCAGATCATCACTGACCGCCTCCGTAAAAGGTTCCATATATTTTTCAGCAGGGTTTCCCTCCGAATCACCAAGGGCAAGCACTTTTTCTTTCAGGCGCCTCAATCCCGTTTTCGCGGCCGCCAGCCCCTCCCAGTCAAAAGCGAGCTCCTTTCGGTAATGGGATTGCAGGCAGAAATACCGGTAATCCAGCGGATCATATCCTTCTTCGATAAGCCTTCTGAGTGTCAGAAAATTTCCCTCTGCCTTGGCCATTTTTGCCCCCTCTTTCAGCACCAGAAAGTTCCCGTGCATCCAGATTTTCACCCAGGGCTTTACGCCCGTCGCGCCCTCCGCCTGAGCGATTTCGTTGGTATGGTGCACAGGAATATGGTCGATGCCCCCGCAATGAATATCAAACTGCTCACCCAAATACCTCACGCTCATGGCCGAACATTCAATATGCCAGCCCGGAAAACCTCGCCCCCAGGAAGCCCCCCATTTTGCCGGATCCCACTGCATTTCCTGATCGCCATGTTTGGATTCCACGAACCACAGCACAAAGTCATGTGGATTCTTCTTATTCTTATCCACTCCTATGCGGGCGCCTGCCTTCAGCTCCTGTTTATCCAGTTGGGCCAGTTTGCCATAATCTTTGAATTTTAAAGTGTCAAAATAAATGTTGCCGTTCGCGCCCTTGTAAGTGTAGCCATTCGCCTCCAGTTTTTTGATTTGCGCGATCATATCTCTAATATGATCCGTCGCCTTAGGTTTCCGGTGCGGTTTCAGCAAATTCAGGCGATCCATGTCCTCCAGAAAAGCCTGCGCGTAATACTCGGCGATTTCCCAGACTGTTTTTTTCTCCCGTTCGGCGCCTTTTTTCATTTTATCCTCGCCTTCGTCCGCGTCGCTGGTCAGGTGCCCAACATCAGTAATATTCATCACGTGGTTCACCACATAGCCATTGAATTCCAGCACGCGCCTCAGCAAGTCCTCAAACACATAAGTTCGCAGATTCCCGATGTGCGCGTAGTTGTACACAGTCGGTCCGCAGCAATAAAGCCCCACTTGGTCGGGCTTTTCGGGGTTGAATTCTTCCTTTTGCCGGGTGAGTGTATTAAAAAGTTTCATAATTCAGAAATTTCAGACTTTTTTCACGGAATATTTTTTTCGCGTTCGCCAAAATTCTAGCAAAAAAGACAGGGGTGGGTATATACCTTTTAGGGCCAGGAAATTCTGATGTGCAAACTTTGTGCAAGATCTGTGCAAACTTTGTGCAAGATCTGTGCATCAGAATTTACTACCTCTGGGGGGTTACCACCAGGGTCTCCGGATTTATATTAAAAAGAGGTATTTTTTTGCATATGTCAAATTCGCGCAGACTGTCTGGCACAGCCTTCTTTGCGCAGTCTATTTTTCTGTCACGCCCTTCACGCGGTTTACTGTATAATTCCCGTATGAAGTTATCAGTAATTATCCCAACACACAACCGAGCCGATATTCTGGAACTCTGCCTCAACAAAATCACCCGGCAAGAGGGCGTAAGCTTTGAAGTTATTGTTGTCGACGACGGCTCCACCGACCACACTGCCAAAGTCGTGACAGGCTTTAAAAACGTCATTTACATAAAACAGAAAGCTTCCCATCAGGGCACCGCGCGCAATAAGGGCGCTAAAAAAGCCACGGGCGACATCCTCGTCTTTATCGGCGACGACATTCTGGCGGAACCGGGCTTCCTCATGCAGCACGCCAATATCCATACCCTCAATCCCGATGAAAGCGTCGTTGTGCTGGGCTATACCACGTGGGATCCGTTTCTGGAAATCACGCCTTACATGGAATTCCTGGAATCCTCGGGCTGGCAGTTCGCTTACCATTTGCTAAAACCGGGCTTTACCGACCGCCCGGAACCTTACAGATTTTTCTACACCTCCAATATTTCCCTGAAAAAATCTCTTTTTGATAAAGAAAAATTCAATACCAAATTCAAGGAATACGGCTGGGAGGACATCGAACTCGGCTACCGTTTGTGGGCGAAACATGAAATGCGCCTT
>JAZDNJ010000118.1:0-12655 GCA_043800105.1 Patescibacteria group bacterium | reverse complement strand
GCAACTTTATGGTGGGTTTAATAATTGCACAAATTCTGATTTTGTCAGATTTTTTGTTGTGTTTTTCCAAAAAAGCATTATAATCGATTTACCCCCCGGGGCTATTTTTATTTCCCCTCTCATACATGGCCATTCTCGACGGCAAGGCACTGTCGGAGCAGCTTATCGATTCTGTCAAAGAAAAGGCAGAGAAACTGCATCCGACGCTGGCCGTTATTCTGGTAGGCGAAAATCCCGCTTCTATGGCTTACGTCCGCAATAAAAAGAAGGCATGTGAAAGGGCGGGCATCGAATATCGCGAGTACAAGTTCCCCGACAACATCACTCAGGAATCACTACTGCAAAAGATTAAGGAACTAAACGAGGATGATTCGGTCAACGGCCTGATCGTTCAGCTTCCTCTTCCGGAGCAGATTTATGTGCCGGAGGTAATTCGCGCTGTGGCACCGGCCAAAGATGTGGACGGCTTTCACGCCTACAATATAGGTAAAATGTTTCTGAGCCCGGAATTCGAAGATCTGCCGCCGGCTACCCCGCTGGGAATCGTAAAGCTTTTAGACCACTACAACATTCCCATTCAGGGCCAGGAAGTGGTGGTAGTGGGGCACAGCAATATCGTCGGCAAGCCCATCAGCATGATGATGCTCAACCGGAACGCGACCGTGACCACCTGCCACATTTATACCAAAGATCTATCCGCCCATACCCGAAGGGCGGATATTTTGATTGTGGCCGTTGGCAAAGAAAAATTGATCACGGCTGATATGGTGAAGGAAGGCGTAGTGGTGGTTGATGTGGGAATCAACCGGAAAAAAGACGGAACGCTTTGCGGTGATGTGGATTTTGACGAAATCAGCAAAAAAGCCAGTTACATAACCCCTGTTCCGGGCGGAGTAGGGCCGATGACGGTCGCCGCTCTTATTTTGAACACGATACGTGCCACCGAACGACAGAATAAAGTTTAGCCCCATAACCCTTAAATTATATGTGCGGAATACTCGGAATGATCGCCAACAACCCAGTTGTACAGGACCTTTATGACGGCCTGGTGGTACTTCAGCACCGGGGGCAGGACGCGGCCGGTCTGGCTACCTATGACGGCAACCAGATCCACATGAAAAAAGGTAATGGTCTGGTGCGTGACGTCTTCCGTACTAAAAATATGATCCGCCTGAAAGGGAATATCGGCATCGGACATGTTCGCTACCCCACCGCCGGCTGTTACCGCGAAGAAGAGGCCCAGCCCTTTTACGTGAACGCGCCTTTCGGGATTGTTCTTGGACATAACGGAAATCTGACCAATTACGCCAAGGTCAAAGCGGAAGTCATCGACAAAGACATGCGTCACCTGAATACCAGTTCCGATTCGGAGCTTCTTCTGAATGTTCTGGCCCACCAGCTGATCCAGCAAAAGCCCAAAGGTCATCTGACGGTCGAACAGATTTTTGACGCAGTAAAACACGTTTACAAAAGAATTGAAGGCGGTTATGCCGTGATGGCTCTGATTGCCGGCCATGGCCTGCTGGCTTTCCGTGACCCTAACGGAATCCGCCCACTGGTTATGGGAGTGCGCAAAGAAGCGGGCAAGAAACCCGAATATATTCTGGCCTCAGAGAGTGTGGCCGTTCAGACGATGGGCTTTGAGATTCTGAAAGATGTCGGCCCCGGAGAAGCGGTTTTTATCGATATCAAAAACCATAAACTTCATACCAAAACCCTGGCCAAAGCGGAATTCACCCCCTGTATTTTTGAATTCGTGTATCTGGCCAGGCCGGACAGCATGATCGACGGAATCAGCGTTTACAAAGCCAGAATCCGAATGGGCCAGAAGCTGGCCAAACAGATTAAGGAAGATAAGGATTCACCTCCGATTGACGTGGTGATTCCCGTTCCGGAAACCAGCCGGCCAATCGCGCTGGCCATGTCGGAAGTTCTGAAAGTGAGGTTCAGGGAGGGTTTTGTGAAAAACCGCTATATCGGCCGAACATTTATCATGCCGTCCCAGCACTTAAGGCAGAAGTCCATTCGTTACAAACTCAACCCGATTCCTCTGGAATTCAAGGGGAAGAATGTACTTTTAGTGGACGACAGTATTGTCCGTGGAAATACCAGCAGGAAGATTGTGGAAATGGTGCGGGAAGCGGGTGCCAAAAAGGTCTACTTTGCCTCCGCCGCTCCGCCTATTGTGAATCCGGATGTATATGGAATTGATATGCCGACCCGCGCTGAGCTGATCGCCAACCGCCTGACAATTCCGCAGATCGCCAAGTCGATCGGCGTGGACAAACTATATTACCAGAAAATTGAAGACCTGCTGGACTCGGCCCGCGAGGGGAATAAGAAGATCAGGAATTTTTGCTGGTCCTGTATGGGCGGCCCCTACCCTGCCGGCAACATTACTGAAGAAGTTCTGCAGCGTGTGGAGAAAGAGCGTTTTGCCTACCAGGTCTCCGGCGGTTCCACCGATGAAGACCAGATGCCGCTTCTTTAATCAAAAATTAATAATTACGAATTACGGGTTATGAGAATTTTGCTTGTCGGTAACGGCGCGCGCGAACATATTATGGCTGAAAAGCTGTCGGCTTCGCCAAAGTGCGAAGAGTTGATGGTGTTTGCCGGCGCCCTGAATCCCGGTATTAAAGTTTTGTCGCGCATCTATCATGTTGGCGATATAAGTGACGCTAAAGCCGTGCGCGAATTCGCCGAACAGAACCAGCCGGATTTTGCCGTAATAGGCCCCGAAAATCCAATTGCCGCGGGAGTGGTTGATGAGCTTGAGGAAGCCGGAATCCCCTGCGCTTCGCCCACCCGCGCGCTGGGACAGCTGGAAAGTTCAAAATCTTTTACCCGCGCCCTGCTGGAAAAATATCACGTTCCCGGCAATCCTTATTTCCGTATTTTTAAATCCGAAGACGGCCTTTCGGAATATGCTCAGAGCCTGGGGCAGTTTGTGGTGAAGGCCGACGGCCTGCATGGCGGAAAGGGCGTGCTGGTACAGGGTGATCACTTTGAAACCGTTGAAGAAGGGGTGGAGGCCGCCAAAAAATTTATTGAATCGGACGGTTCGGTGGTCATCGAGGAAAAGTTTGTTGGTCAGGAGTTCAGCCTGATGAGTTTTGTTGATGGTAAGAGCGTAGTGGATATGCCGCCCATCCAGGACCACAAGCGGGCTTTTGTCGGAGACAAGGGGCCGAACACAGGCGGCATGGGTTCGTACAATTATCCGCTCAATCTTCCTTTTCTGACCAAACAGGATCTGAAAGAGGCCCATGAAATCACGGTTCGTACGGCGGCCGCCCTGCAACAGGAACTCGGCATACCTTATAAGGGCGTCATGTATGGCGGGTTTATCGCGGTTAAAAGCGGCGTACGGCTGATTGAATACAACGCGCGGCTGGGCGACCCGGAGGCCATGAACGCGCTCAGCCTGCTGGAAACGGATTTTGTGGACGTATGCAAAGCAATCATTGACGGCACTCTGGACCGGCTGAACATCCGCTTCTCGGATCAGGCGACTGTCTGCAAATATGTGGTACCGGAAGGCTACCCGACAAATCCGCGCAAGGGCGACAAAATTGAAATCGGCGAACTACCGGAAGGCGTGCGTTTTTATCTGGCTTCGGTGGATCAGCGTGAAGACGGACTTTATATGCTGGGTTCCCGCGCCGTCGCTTTTGTGGGCATTGCAGATACCATTGAAAAAGCGGAACAGCTGGCGCAAAAAGGTGCCGCATCGGTAAAGGGGCCTGTGTTCTTTCGGGAGGATATCGGTACTCAGGAATCGATTCAGATAAGAGTTGAAATGATGAAAGAATTGCGCGGGTAGGCAGGTTTTTTTGAGCGGCATTGTCTCAGCCATGTTCCGGCAATGTTCGGACAATATCGGCTTTTTTTAGTATAACCCTACCCGCAGAAACAGCGTTTAGGGCTTGTTTTAGGTGTAAAAAAATGATATAATATACGGATAATTCTAAAACAAAAATCATGCGGATCACTCACCTGCTAAACAATCCTGTGCACAGACTGGGAGCTGGACTATTGGGGATTATGACTCTCGGAATTCTGATCTTTAGTCTTATTCCGGCAAGGGCTGACAACCCGACCTTCTTTTTTTCAGATTCAGCCGCATGCGGAAGCGCGGTTACCACCATGGACGCGGAAGTCGGAACTGCCGACAATCTTTATGTCTGTATCGACGCCGACAATGAAGGAAATGGTCTTTTGGGTGCTGAAACAAATATCGCTTACTCCACGCACGCGCTGGATGTGAGTAATGTTTTGTGTAACGCCTTTGACACCTGTATCGACCTTTCGGAGGCCGGAACGGTTAAACTACTAGCCGCCTCTGGGCCGCTTCCCGACGGACAGGCAGTCACCGTACAAAGTAAGTTCGCCGGTTTTGCCGTCACGCCCAAAGCCGTCGGAAGTACCGTTTTAAGGTTCAGCCTGGCGCAAGTGATTGATGAAGATCAGAACGTGAAAAACAGAAGCGGCGTCAGCCTTACGGTCAACGTGGCTGAAAGAACCGTACCGGAAGAAAAGAAGCCAGATGAAAAAGAAGGTGTTCCGAAAAACAAGCTGGTTGGTCAGGATTTGATTCCTCAGAAAGAAATTCCCGGCACGGAAAGGAAGGCCGCGCCTGAGGAGGTGCCGGCGGTAGAAGCTCCAGCTCCTGAGGCCACCAGAATTTCGAGCATCGTTGTCAGTCCGGTTTCAAATACGGCCAAGCCCGGCGACGTTGCGCAGCTTGTTGCGAGGGCTTACTACACCGGAGGCAGGCCCAGTGAAAATATAACTTCCTGTTTCCCATGCCCAACACCCAACAATCCGGCCAACGGAACAACCACCTATACCATTGTGAGCGGGCCCGGAAGTCTTACGGGAAGCAAGGTAGTGGTCAGTTCTTCCGCGACGCCCGGCCAAGTCATTACTTTCAATGCCCACTATGCTGACAATATCAGCGTAAGCAGCGGGCTGAGCGGTAATGCTTACATTACCGTTGCCGCGGCGGCCGAGGAAGCCGTTCCCCAGCCTGCCGAAGAAGAAGCTCCTGCTGAAGAAACAGTGCCCGCTGAAGAAACAGTACCGCCGGAAGCAGAGGTGAAAGAAGTAGTTCCGGCGGAGGAGGAAACAGTTCAGGAACCTGTGAGAGAAGAAGTTCCGGCGGCAGAGGAGATGCCGGCGGAAAGTCCCGAACACGCGGCCGCCACCCGCTACGAAGAAGCGGCCGAAACAGCGCTGGCTCAGCAACCAGCCCAAAGACATTCCGATGTTAAAATTCCATCCGCCGCTGACGTTGATGCGCGTCTGGGCGACTGTTCACTCAGCTCAAGCGACATTCAGGACAGAGATCAGGACGGTATTTCCGACAGGACTGAGTGCTACCTCGGCACAGATCAGAACAACCCCGACACGGACTCCGACGGATGCCGGGACGGGGATGAAATCAATCTATTTTACTCTAATCCCCTTGCTTCGGCAGACTGTAATATGCAGGAACTGACCGAGAAGAGGGTCATTATTACAGATCCAAAACCTGACTGGATCGTGAAGTCATTTGAGATTTCCGGAATCACGCCTGTTACAAGCGAACGGGTCGGCATCACCGCCATACCCGTGTTAAACGGTGCCTTAAAGCCAGTGATAGGCCGCTTACAGGAAATGACGACTGCCCTGCAGGAAGAAGCCAACGCAGAAAGCCAGGAAAGCCCGCTTCCTGAAATCCTTTCCTCACTGGAAAATGACATGCAGGCGCTGGACGATTTTATCAGCAAGTACGGGCAGGAATACGAAAGCCTGAAAGAGACCGTTTCAGAAATCTCTGGTTACGTGGCCGGTGGCAGTGAAAGCGTCACGGCCAATCCAGAACAGGCCGATGTCCTTTTGAAAAAACTTATGTCGTACCAGATTCAGGCTATATTTTTGGGTGAAGTAACCAGCCTGAAACAGCTTGGTTCCGGCCAGACGGTGATGGCCGGCTTTCACCTTGTTCCCGGCGCGTCCGTGCAGAACGGCGTATACGATCTGGTGGCAACCGCCCTTTTAAATGACGGCAGTACCCTTTCCAGCCCGGCGGTCCGGATAGCTCTGGATAGCACAGTCAGTGTGCCGCCACCCATGCCACAGTCACTGGACGACGTATCAATTTCCGATCTTTCCGGAAGAATCCGGGTGGAAAACGGCAGGCCGATTCTGGCTGGACAGAGCAATTACGGAGCACAAATCTTCGCGACCTGGGAAAGTCTGGTTCTGGCTTCCTCCATTATCGCGGATTCCGACGAAGGGGACTTTAATATTCAGTCGCCCCGCGAACTGGAAAAGGAGCAGGATCACACTGTGAGCGTTTATGCCGTGAGCCAGCAGCCAGCCGGCACAGTACGTTCCGAAAGTGTCAGCGTTGACTTCTTGGTTACTAAAACGCGATCCAATCTCCTTTACTGGGTTTCAGGCCTGCTGGTTCTGCTGGCCCTGGCGGCCGCCATCGCCAAAAAGCGCATGACCGGAATTGATCATATCGCTCCGGAACACCGGGCCAGGGAAAATGAGCTTTATGAAGCCTTTGGCCTGGAAAAACTGCACAAAGAAGAAGTGCCTGAAGATCACGAGAAAAAACAGAAAGAAGTAAACGAGGCTTTTGGCTCCCTGAATGTCAATGTGCAGAATGAACCAATGCCGGAGGACAGGAAAGAAGAGACTAAAAAATAGTCCTTACTACACAATTTTAACCTGAATACGGGGATCGATCTTTTCCTGAAGGGTACTTTGAATAAAGACCAGCGTTCCGGATTCGGCAATCGGGCAGTTCCCGCAGGCTCCATGGTAACGGATAAGCACATCTGTGCCTTCGATATCCATTATTTCCATGCCTCCCCCGTCCATTTCGAGAGCTGAATATACCTGTTCAGACAGGGCCTCATTGATCAGCCTGACCTGATCATCGATGTTCAGTTTCAGAAAGTCCGTATTATTCATCAACTGTTTCATTTAGTAGTAAGCCCAATTGCAGTTTTGATTCCTTCCGTTTCATGAGATAAGAAAGAAAATAGTATCCGCCAAAGAAATAAAGAAGAATTGTCATGGAAATCAGGGTGGGACTGAGGTTGACGGTGGAAGAAAGGACAAAGTCGTATATCGCATGGAGAAGCATCGCCAGTACCAGCCCAATAGTCATCATTTCGTTTCGATACAGGTGCGACTTCCTCATGTGAAGAAGGTTCTTGAAGAACAGCAACATTGGGTGTCTTTTTTTTTCGGCATGTTCCAGGCGCAAAATTGGCGAAGCGAAGTAAGCCAGGCCAAAATAATAACCCAGCACACCGGAACAAAGCATGTGCACCATGGTCACAATGGTCACCCGCGACACCGCCAGCATCAGAAAACTGTTCGTACTCAGGTTCCCCCAGTGACTGTTGAAATAAATCATATTCTCATAAAACGAGAAGCCAAGCGCGCTGATGATGGCCAGGCTGATGACATCATCAATGGAGCTAAAGAAATTTTTGCTGATCAGCTTCATGATGCCGAATTTGAAAAATTCCTCCATGGCGCCGATTCCCAAAAAAGTGACGAAGGCCGCCAGCACCGTGCTGACGAACATGGAGCTTATGTTACTGCGAAAATCGACCAGGGTGACTTTGGCGAAAATAAGGTTGATGGTAGTGTCCCAATAGCCCTTGTAAAGCAGAATCAGCTGGGCGGCAAAAATGCCCCCGAAGAAAGTGAGGAAAACCAGCCATTTGTTCTCTTTGTGCTTTTTTAAAAACAAAGCTGACCAGATCAGAGCGGGAACAATAGCGATAACGAAGCTGATGATGTATTTTGGGTCGATCATGATTAAATTATTTCTTTAGTCATGTAGTGAGCGCCAAGACTTTCGGTGCGGGCCTGGCAGGATTCGATGATCTTGTAGCAGACCAGCTGACGGTGCTGAATCCGGTAGTCGCGCGCGGGAACGGCAATGATTTCTTTTTTCGCTTTCGTGAGCCCTTCGGCGGTACGGATAATGCCGACATTTTCCCACATGATCTGCCCGATGCGCTTAGCATAAGCCTTAACCTGATTGATGTCCTCGATGATCACATTCGGCGCTTCGGAGGAATCGATATTAACATTTTTTTCAGTGTCCGTGGAAACGCTTTTTTCCAGACCTTCGGCAATGGCCTTTGCGAAAACAAGGGCCTCAAGCAGTGAATTGCTGGCCAGCCGGTTGGCTCCGTGCACGCCGGTGCAGGCGACTTCGCCCACCGCGTACAGACCGGTAAGCCTGGTGGCGCCCCTCAAATCGGTGGGCACTCCCCCGCACGCGTAGTGTGCTACGGGCGTGATAGGGATGAGGTCTTTGGTAAGATCCAAATCAAATTCTTTAAGGGCCTTTTGAATGTTCGGGAATTTTTTGCGCACTTTTTCCTCATCCACATGGCGCATATCAAGGTATACTTGGCCGGTCAGCTCTTCCACATAAACCGCCCGGGAAACAAGGTCGCGGGGCGCCAGCTCAGCGCGCGGGTCAAATTTGCTTAAAAAGGCTTCTCCGCGTTTATTCACAATCCTGGCGCCCATACCCCTGAGCACTTCAGAAAGCAGAAAGTGCCGGCCGTCTTTTGGAATAGCCAAAGCGGTTGGATGAAACTGGATGAATTCGATATCTTTTAATTCAAGGCCCGCGTTGACGGCCAGAGACAAACCGTCGCCCCCGGATCCGATGGTATTGGTGGTTTTACTGTAAAGCTGGCCCAGTCCTCCGGTGGCTAGTACCGTATGTTTGGCAGCCACTTTGTCGATTACATCCTCATCCTCTCCACGGATAAAGGCCCCTTTGCATCCTTCTTCATCCGCTATCAGTTCCACGGCCTCCGTTTTTTCCAGAAAAGAAATATTATTTTTTTTCTGAACCGCTTTGATCAGCACCTCCAGAACATCGCGGCCGGTGAAATCGGAACTGCGCCAGACCCTTGCCCGCGAATGTCCGGCTTCGAGCATGGGCTCTTTTTCGATTTTGAGGCCTATGGACTGCAGAAACTTGATGGCCTTGGGCGCCCCGAAAACCATTTGCCGGACGGCCGATTCGTTGCAGTGACCGGCCCCGGTTTTGAGCGTGTCTTCGATGTGGCTTTCAAAGGTGTCTTCTTTTGCAAGCACCGCAGCAATCCCGCCCTGGGCCCAGTATGTGTTGGTATTGCGGACCTCACCCTTGGTCATCACGGTGACACTGCCAAGTTCACTCAAAAAATAAGCCGTCGCCAGCCCCGCCACTCCTGAACCGATGATGAGGTAATCTGTTTGTTTTTGCATTCATTTATGTTGGTCCAAGTATAGTGCATTCCTGCAATTGAATCCAGAGGTCATATATATTCTTTTGACCTATATATGTATCGTATATATAATACACCCTCAATCGTATATACGAATCGAAAAACTCAAGAAGAAGGCCGCTATTTTGACTGAAAATGAGCGGCGGCAGCAATCATAGCGGCGTTGTCGGTGCAAAATATCTGCTGAGCAGGCCAAAACAGTGGCAGTTTGTCGGGTAATTTTTCGCGGGCTAACTTCCGCAGTAAGCGGTTGGCTGAAACGTCGCCGGCCAAGTGCACTTCTTTGACTTTGTGTTCCTGAATGGCCAGTATCAGTTTTTCGACCAGTACTTCAATCACTGCCTGCTGAAAGCTGGCGCAAAGGTCGGCAATGGTTTTGTCATCGGCGTTTTTGAGTTGTTCTACCTCGCGGCGGACAGCTGATTTAAGCCCTGAAAAAGAAAAGTTGAGTCGGTTTTCGCCGTCCAGCATAGGGCGCGGAAATTCGAAAGCGGTCGGGTCGCCTTTTTCGGCTAGTCTGGAAATAACGGGGCCTCCCGGGTACCCGAGGCCGAGCAATCGGGCCACCTTGTCAAAGGCCTCTCCTGCCGCGTCGTCTAAAGTTTCACCCAATTTCACAAAATCATGATGACCTCGCATCAGCATCAGTTCATTGTGCCCGCCGGATACGGTCAAAACAAGCAGGGGGAATTGTGGCGGCGTTTTCCGCTCCAGAAAATTGGCGTAGATATGGCCAACCACGTGGTCCACTTCGATCAGCGGTTTTTGGTGAATATAGGCGATGGCCTGGGCGGTATTTATGCCCACGAGCAATGAAGCGATCAGGCCCGGATTGGTGGTGACGGCAATGGCGCCGATGTCTTTCCATTCACATCCGGCATCCAAAAGCGCCTTGTCGATTACCGGTGAGATCTGACGAAGATGTTCGCGGGCGGCCACTTCGGGCACCACGCCTCCGGTGGCCTGATGCAGGTCAACCGAGGACGCGATGACGTTGCTGAGCACTTTTACGCCATCTTCCACCACCGCGGCCGCCGTTTCGTCGCATGATGTTTCGATGCCGAATATTTTCATAGGAGTTAGGGGTAAGGGGTAAGAATCATGGGGATAGGGCTGTGGTAGCCACAATACATTGTAACCGAATTATGTTAAAGTACCATTGCTTAATTCTTACCCCTTACCCCTTGCTCGATCCTGTCGCCTTTCATATCGGTCCGCTGGCGGTTCGCTGGTACGGCCTTGCTTACGCGGTCACCCTGATGCTCAGCATCTGGATTCTGACCCTGCTCAATAAAAAACGGCCCACCTTTAAAGATAATAATCAGATTTTTGACTTTTTATTCTGGATTTTTCTGGTTGGCGTGCTACTCGGTGGACGACTGGGCTATGTGCTGTTTTATAATCTGCCATACTATCTTGACCATCCTGCCAAAATCCTCGCGCTGTGGGAAGGCGGGATGTCTTTTCACGGCGGGCTGATCGGCACGGCCATTGTGACCTGTGTTCTGGCTAAAAGGCACAAAATGGACTTAATCAGAATAACGGACCTGCTGGCCGTTCCGGGCGGGCTGGTGACGGTTTTATCACGCCTTGCCAACTTTATAAACCGCGAACTTTACGGCCGCGTGATCGAAAGCGCGCAGTGGAAGTGGATTGGGGTGGATTTTGGCGACGGCCTGCTCAGATACCCTTCCCAGCTTTTTCAGTCGGCGGGCGCGGTGCTTTTGTTCCTGATTCTGCTGTTTATCTTCAGCCGGAAGCCCAAAAAGGGCGTTCTGACTTGCGGTTATCTTATTTTGTACGGCCTGATCCGCTTTGTTCTGGAATTCTGGCGACAGCCGGACGCGCAGGTCGGCTTTATTTTCGGGTACTTCACGCTGGGCCAGTTGCTGAGTCTGGGAATGGTTTTAGCGGGAATTACATGGTTTGCCCTACTAAAAAGAAGAACCTGACGGTATTAAGTATTTTGCAAGCAAAATGGCTTCTGTCAAGGCTCCTTAATTGACAGTTTTTAAAAATACTGTTATTAATAACGGCCACGGTCTCATCTGACCCAGCTCGAAAACCAAGTTTCTGAGCGGGCCGAAAGGCCGGCCTGCTCATTCACCACTCACCGCCAGAAGGGACATTGAGATGAAAACGCTACCCTTGTTTTTTGCGCTGGCCGGCATTCTGCTGGCCATCGGAACGGGGTGCGCCGCATCCCGAACTCCAGCCCTCAGCGCTCCCGTGAGCGCTCCGCAAGCCACGCCCGCTAAGACGGCCCAACAGCCGTCTGTGGCGGTAAAGGCTGATGCCGAGGCGAAGGCCGACAGCCTGAAGCCGCCCGGTTCCGAGTACGAGAGCCTCGTCACCAACGGAGCCCTCGCCCACCTGGTGCGCGGGGAACCGCCACCTGCCGAACACCGGAAGGCAGAGTACTTCTGCATCGTGACGGGCGAGTTCAACATTGCCCCAGACGGCGATAAGCTCCTCATGGAGACCTGGTGCACCGAAGACAAACCCGCTCCGGGAAGCGGCATGTCACTACTGCACCCCGCAGATACGGAGGCACCCCGCGTGCCGGGGAAGCACGTCTTCCGCATCCTGTTCAAGGACGCGGTCGTGTCGGTCGCCGAGATCGACGGCCAGAAGGAGGTGCGCCTGCACTACCGGGATCCGGTGGGGCAGTTTCACGACGTACTCCTTCCGCCCCAACAAGGGAAGAAGTACGAATACTCCTTCGCCGACCTCAGCCCGGACACTGTGAAGCCCATCGGCGTCACTCGTGAGTTACGCCAGTAAGCCATGACGTGAGTCTGAGCAGGAAAACCCCCCGCCAAGGCGGAGGGTTTTTCCATAAATAATTCTTGTAAATGTATTTAATAAATGGTATAATATTATGAAAACATTAAATTGATAACAAATAATATATTATGTTTAAAGATATTTTTTCAAACAAGCTAAACAGACTTGTCTATCTGGCCCTGGGTAAACCTACTGCGAGTCCATCAGGTGATTTGGGGGTAGAAGTTAAGCCAGATTCAGCTCAGAGTAATCTTGAAGCCAAACTTAATAGTAAAGATTCTAAAATATTTGAGAAAGCTTTTGAAGATTGTAAAGCCCGGGTCACTAATCTTCTTACTGCCATTCGGGACAAATTTCCCGGCGAAATCGACATTAACAACCTGGATAACCGATACTCCGACACCCCATGGGTACAGGATACCGTGCAATCACTTCTGATGGCACGCCAGGAACTGTTGGACCTTGAAAATAGCGGTGAAAAAATCAGCGGCACTCGGGTCATGCTGGCTATGTCCAGATATTGGGGTGCTGAGGCACTCTGGAACGAAGAGCGCAAG
>JAZDNJ010000107.1:0-17118 GCA_043800105.1 Patescibacteria group bacterium | reverse complement strand
TGATCGCGCATTTCCCCAATTATGATAATATCGGGATCCTGACGCATACAGGCGCGCAGGGAGTTTTCAAAGGAAGAAGCGTGGGTTCCGATTTCCCTTTGTTCAATCACGCTTTTGTTGTTATGAATGATGTATTCGATCGGATCTTCGATAGTGACAATATGCTCTGAACGCTGATCATTGATGTGTTTGACGACAGAGGCTAAGCTTGTCGTCTTGCCTTGTCCTGTCGGTCCAACGATCAGGAAAAACCCCTGTCTGTAGTTTTCGGAGATATCCCTGAAGACAGGTGGCAGGTTTAGCTGATCAAAATTCAGTATCTGGTTCCTTATGATTCTAAGGCTAAGGGTCAGTCCGTCCTGCCTTCTGAAAAGATTGGCACGAAGTCTGACATCCGCATTGTGGGTAAAGGCAAAGTCGACATTGCCATGTTCTTTAAAGTAATTATGCTGTTTTTCATTTAGAAGATCCTGAAGGTCTTTTGTCCCTTCGGTGAGCTGAAAAGGTTCGGAATCCTCCACCAGCAGGAGTTTTCCGTTGATTCTCAGAACTGCCTTATTGCCCGTCTGAAGGTGAATATCAGTCGCGTTTTGATTGATGGCCAGTTCGATAATAGGGGTGAGATTTAATGGCATGTTTTTTATTTTTTATATTATCTGAGTATTTTACCATTAATTGGCGCTAAAATCAATACTTTTTAGCTTAATTGTAAGCAATTGTTAATGATGCTAAACTGAACTTAGTCAAAATTGATAAAAAAATGAAAAAATATCTGATCATTTTGCTGGCAATAATCGTTTTGTTGCTTGGCTTCATCTATTTGAAGCCTTTTTCACAGCAGGCTCAGTTTCTTAAGACCGCCGCCGTTTCGGCAAACTCAGTGCTGTTGCTGGACAACATAGATATGACGAGAATTAAGATTGTAACGGTGAATAATGATCAATTAACCGTAAAATTAAGCGGTTCCGCGACAGATTTAGCAGGCATCCTGCAATCTGAAGACGGAATTTTCACAAAATTTGGCTTTTCCGATGAATGGTCGGATATCACAGGAACCATTGAAGTTCCCAAGGGCATGCTTATTGATGTTACTTTGGCGGAAAAGACTAAGGTGAACATTGATGACGCCGGAGGCAAAAGGGAAATTGATAACAAAGATTCTTTCCTTATAGATACCAGTACTCTCAATTCCTTTGAAAGCGGCGGCTCAGGCGGTGTTTTCCTTAATGCGTGGGGAGATTTGATCGTTTGGGATGATGAGCAGTGGGATATTCTGGATGAAGGGAGCGATGGCGATGGCGAGGGTGCGGACGCGGGTAACGCGGCAGACGCGGGTGACGAGGCTCCCACCTTTTACTGTGGAATCGGCTCACAGGCAATCCGGAATTATTGCTGTGAAACTCAGAATGCCGGCGAAAAAACCCCCTTATGTGACGGTCTTGGGTACTGGATTTTTAATAATGTCACCAGAGATTGCGGTTTTATTTGTGAGGCAAATGAAGTCGTGGAAGAGGAGGCGGCTGAGGAAACTGATTGCGGAGTCGGCGGTCAGACCGAAAGAAATACCTGCTGCGCTCAGCAGCATGTCGGTGAATACCATGGGTGTTTAGGAAGCTGGAAATACAATAATCTGAAACAGGATTGTGAGTTTAAATGCGATTCCATTGATTCCGTGGCGGATCCGGGGGAGGGTGAAGGAGAAGGCGAGGCGGAGGTCGATTCATTCGGAGATCCTGTGAGTGATTATTGTGCGGCCATTTTGGATGAAAATGACCGGAATCTGTGCTGTAACGATATTTTAAAAAACAATATTTCCAGCGGACCGCGTCCGGGCTTTCCTGACTGCATAGGAACCTGGAATTTTGATATTAAGTTAGGTTGTCATTTCAACTGTGCTGAACATACGAAGATGCTTGAAATAATAAATATGATCAGACAAAGTATTCAGAATTAGAGTGAGCAGATAAAGCCAAAAAGTATTGATTACATGGATAGGGTAATTATATTTATGTAACATTTTTAAATGTGCGTAAATATAAAAAACTTGATAAAAAATTTGTACTTGATATAATGCTTTGATTTCTTCGCTCCTTAACACATCGTTCCTGTAAAGCCCTGAGAAGGTTACGTAGGCAAGTAGACAGAGAAACAAAAACAAAACAAAAAAACTCATACTCCTTGCCTAACCCTCTCTAGGCTTTGCGATGAAGCTCTGCCTGACTAGCGAGAGCTCAACCACCTATATTCTGCTTATTATTTTAAAATAAACATTAAAAACAAATAAGCGTATAAGAATACGTCTTGGAAGGACGAAAACAAAAACCAAAGTACAGCTTAGAATTGATTGCCAATTAGTCACTGGTAATTGTTTGGCCCTGAGCAACGCCCGGCACGTAGTAAATGTGCTCGCCGCGTAGCACTCCATCGGAGCCAAACAAAAGGTCCCCTTCATAGTTCCGCTTGGCGGAACGAAGAAGGGGGTTTTTTGTTATCTGATTTACCGCAGAAAGGTCATGTACAGAAGGACGCTTAACATGAGAATGACCATGCCTGTGAGAAAGCTGGGTACCAAGGCCCAATTCAGAATTGCGTTGAAAAAGGTCGCCATGATCAGGCTACTGACTGCCAATATTATGATTTTTTTTGTGAATCCGCTTATATCAAAAATCAAATTGATTGATAAATAAGCCAGTATGCTTCCGCTCCATAACATTTTTGAATTCAGCGGAACTCCTAACAGCAAGTGGACGCTCAGAATAAATACCAGCATCACGGCCAGTGTTACCAGTCCCATGAAAAATTTTCTGAATAAACTGTCGGTGAATTTTAGCATTGCATTATATAAGCTCTTCTAACTGTGGCGATTGTCTGTGTCCAATTTGTATTTTCGGTAGTTCCAGCAGTAGTTCGGTCCACGGTGATAAAAATCGTGCTGGGCTTTGCGGATTACTTTCATCGCCTCTCTGCAGTGCTTTGCCAGAAAAATAGGCATCATGTCTTTTTCACTTATCAGTCTTTTTCTGAGCGGCCAGTCTTCAATCCATTTGATAAAATGTTCCCACATTTCACCCATCAGGATTATCGGTATATTGCAGGTGTGTTCGACCTGTATCAGCTGCCAGGTGTACATGAGTTCCAATAGCGTTCCAATGCCGCCCGGAGCGACAACCACCACGTTTGAGAGATTCATGAAGTAGTCCAGACGCTGGCTGAAACGGTTGAATTCCCTGTGAACGTCCAGATGTTTGTTTATCTTTTGTTCTTTAGGAAGCATTATATTAAGTCCGAAGGAGTGGACTTTTTTAGACTTCCGGCCTTCCTGATGTCCCTTATTAGCCGCTTCCATCAATCCGGGGCCGCCGCCTGTCACAATGTCCATGCCTTCCGCCGCTATCATTTTTGCAAGCGAATAAATCTGGTTGTAGCGCGGATCATTTGATTTGATTCGCGCGGAACCGAAGATGGCTACGCGAAAGTGACTGTGGTGAAGGTGAGATTTTTTCCTGTGAGTCATGTCTTATTATTATAAATTTTTGCAGGCGGTTTCAATATCTGCGGCTCCGATTCCGGCAGTGTCGTAAAGTTCGTATGATGTTCCGGAAAGCTGATATTCCCGCACTGCCAGGTTGTTTATGATTATTGAAAGTCCTTCCTGGGCGATGACTGAATTGACCTGTACAGCCAGTCCGGAGTAAGGGTTGTGGTCTTCCACTGTGATCAGTTTGCCGGTTTTCCGGAGTGATGGGAGCAGAACGTCTAAATCGATATCCCTTAGTGAGCTGATAGCAATGATTTCCACACTTTTCCCCGCTCCGGCGGGTAAATCTTTCTTTAGTTTGTCGGCTACCTGAACGGCAATGCTCACCATTGAACCGCTGGCGACCACAGTAACATCCTTACCTTCACGGAGCAGGTCGGCTTTTCCGTACTCAAATTTGTATTTTTCATCGTAAAAGGGCGTACCGTCTTCCTTTAAAATCACTTCAAACTTATGGCGGCCCATGCGCACGTAGAAGTTCCCGTAATGGGAAGCGATATAACGGATAATGTGGTCAGTGTGATTAGCGTCGGATGGTTCGAGAACATAGGTATTGAAGAAACCCAGCATGGAACCCATGTCGTCGATGGCCTGATGGGTGGGGCCGTCTTCGCCGACCGAAAGACCGCAATGGGTGGCGACCATTTTAACGTTGGTCCGGTTGATGTCATTCACACGACCCTGATCTTTGGCACGGCTGGTCAGAAAAGCGCCGAAAGTGGAAGCGAAAGGAATATGTCCATGCAGACTGAGTCCGCCTGCCATGCTCACCATATGCTGTTCGGCTATGCCGACTTCCAGCACTCTTTTTGGAAACTCTTTGGCCATCACGTCGGTTTTTACCGATCCGCCCAGGTCGGCGGTGGCGGCCAGAATGCCGGGGTTGAGTTTGGCCAGATCGAGCAGGGCTTTGCCGTAAGCTCCGCGGCAGTCGGCCTTGGTGCCGGCAGGTTGAATAATCGGTTTTCCGGCATTGAAGTCTTTAATGGGTGACAGGTTTTCAAGGTGTTCGGGTTCGGGTGGTTGCCATTTGACCAATTTTTTGAAGCCGTCTGAACTTGTTTTTTCTTCATCGGTCAGTTTTAGTGGACCGTCCAGCTCTGCCCTAGCGACTTCGGGCTTGGGAGCCACGCCGTGCCAGGTGGACTTGAGGGCGAGACCATCGGGTTCCATAAAGGTAACGCCTTTGCCCATCACCGTATGCCCGATGAGGATGGTCGGTCGGTCAGATTGATAGCTTTTGCCGATGGCGTCCCACATGGCGGCAAAATCATGACCGTCTACTTCGATTACATTCCAGTTGCCTGATTCCCAGATGGCTTTGGGGTTGATAGGCATGACCTTTTCCAGGCTGTCCGTCAACTGAACCCGGTTGTAATCCATGAATAGGGTGAAGTTGTCGAGCTTATATTTATTGGCAAAGTGCATCATTTCGTAAACCTGTCCTTCATCCGATTCGCCGTCGCCGACAAGGCCGAAAACACGTTTATTCGTACCTTTTAATTTTTCCGAAATGGCGAAGCCGGAAGCCACGGAAACGCCGATTCCAAGCGGGCCGGTGCCGTAAGTCACTCCGCGGACATGGCGGGTGATGTGCCCCTCGTAAACTGATCCTTTTTTGCGGAAATCCCGCACGACATCAGCAAGCGGAATGTAGCCCATATGACCCAGAATAGTGTAAACGGCAGGGGACACATGCCCGTTACTCACTACCACATCCTCGCCGGTCTGGCTGATGATAAAACAGTAAAGCAGAGCCAGATAGTCGATAACACTGCATGATCCGCCCGGATGTCCGGATTGTGAATTCATCGTCATTTCAACAATCGAATGACGGCAGCTTTTGGTGAATGCTTTTAAGAAGTCGATGTGTTCCTGAGTGAGAGACTCTCCGATTTTTGGTAATTGCATGGGTTTTCGGGCGGTTAGTATACGAAAGTAGTTTAACTTTAAAAAACCGCTCAGTCCAGATTTGCCTGCTCATATTTTGCCCGTAGTTCCTGAAATTTTTCTTCGCCGAGTTCGTTGCGCAGTTTTTCTTTCATGGCTTTGACCATTGGGGGCGCTTCGTCACCCGACATGATGACTTTTTTCATCATTTCCATCGGGTTCAGATCCCCCAGTCTTTCTTCGCGTTTTTTGGGGCTGAGCATTTCTTTCAGTGAAAGGCGCATGGCGACTTTTACTTTGTCGGGAATATTGGGGTTATCGGGTATTTCTTTTTCGTCGAGCTCTTTGGATTGTTCTGGGGATTTAATGACGTATTTTCCAAGTCTGACTGGGCGTTTTCGGAGTAATTCGATATTCGCCTTACGAATCATGCCGTCCAGCTGGGCGGCCCGTTTGTCGGGTACTTTGGATACCACCGCATAAGCGTTCAGTTCGGGCGCCAGATTTCCGGTGATGGGCACCAGTTCATGATTGCTCAGGTCCAGATTCATCGTCGGGAGTTTGGTGTTGGGGTAGAACTTGAGCTGGTAGTTGCGGCACTCAATATTATTTTCAATAAAATATCTGAAGGCGTCTTCGATCACATCTAAGTTTTCCCCCGGTACGCCCGTAATATAATCCACTGTCAGTTCCATGTCGGCCTCGCGGGACTTTGCGCGAATGGTTTTAGTCAGCTCAGGTGTATTAAATGGACGTAGGAAGGTTCTGAGGATTTTTTCTTCGAAACTCTGCACGCCGAATACAATAGTATCGGAACCGGCCTTCCGCATCAGGTGGTAAATAGATGTCGGCAGTTTGGCCAGCGTGATGGGGTGGTGGTAGGCGGTCCAGTTCAGGTAGTCGTTCATTTTCCGGTCCATGATCTCCTGGCAGAATTCAGTGATCCAATTCTCGTCATAAAACATGATGTTGGAATTGGTGAAGGTGAACATAAAAAATCCCGCCTCTTTAGCCAGATATTCCAATTCGTCCACAACCCGTCTGGGCGAGTAAGTGATCAGTTTTTTTTCATACTGGGGTACGGAACAGTAAGTGCAGTTAAAAGGACAACCCCGGTTTACGTCGAGTCCCTGCGAACCGAAGATAATTTCCATTCCGTACTTGCCCAGATCTTCCGCCTCCATCACAGGTCTGTAATACTGCTGGTAGAAAGTGTTGTATTTAAGGTCCAGAAAGGGCGTGGCTTCGTATTCTTCCTGAGTCAGAGCAACTTTTTCACCGTCTTTTTGATGTCCGGCATCGTAGGCCCAAAGGCCATGGACGTCAGTGAGTTTGTTTTTCTGTAAAATTTCATCCGTGATCTTTTCGCCCAGCCCCTGCACGACGCCGATTCGCTGAAGTCCATTTTCCATCAGCAGTTCCAGCATTTTTTTGGGTTCCGAATTGGCGAGGGGGCCGCCGAACAGAATTTTTTTGTCTTTCAGTTCTTTTTTGGCTCTCTCCAGCGCGCGCAGAATATGATTTATGTTCCAGGAGTTGGTGTGAAAACCAATAGTTTGGTATTCCTGAGCATGGCCGGCCAGCCAGTCGCCGAGTTCTTCCGGTCCCGTAGTTCCGCTCTTGCGGCCGGTGGTGTCGATGACGGAGCAGGTGTAACCGCGCCTATCCAAATAACCCGCGATGCGATTCAGGCCCAGGTGGTTTTCGGGGGCCGAGTCCATGCCGAGCTCGTTCTTTGAAAAATCGGGGTTTATTAGAAGCAGATCTGCCGGGCCGTTTTGTTTTGGAATGGGGTTAAAGTCCATCGTTTTTTCTTTGGCTCATCATAGCACAAAATAGTATACTTTGGGCGTTATACCAACTAATAAATAACAATTATGGATCCTTTTGAAGCCTCATTTTCGTTCGTTACCGGCTTACTTCCGATTATCCTTATCATCCTGATCATCAGTATCAGGCAGGTAAATGAATATCAGCGTGGAGTGATGTTTACCCTTGGTAAATATACCGGTATGAAAAGTCCGGGCTGGAGGATTGTATGGCCGATTATTCAAAAAATGGTGCGAGTGGATCTTCGAACCAAGGTCGTGGATGTGCCTGATCAGGAAGCTATTACCAAAGACAACATTTCCGTTCGTATCAATGCCGTTATTTATTACAAGGTGTCTGACGCGGCCAAGTCCATCATCGAGGTAGAGAATTTTTACTTTGCTGTTTCTCAGTTGGCTCAGACCACCATGCGTAATGCGGTGGGTGAGGTTGATTTGGATGAGTTGCTCCGAAATCGTGATGAAATTGCAGCCAAAATTAAGCTGATCGTCGATAAGGCCAGCGACCCATGGGGCATTCTGGTCGAAACCGTTGAACTTAAAGACATTGGTCTTCCTGATGACATGAAGCGCACTATGGCCAAGGCTGCCGAGGCAGAACGTGAAAAGAAAGCCGTTATCATCAACTCCGAGGGTGAGGTGGCTGCAGCCGAGAACATGAGACATGCTGCTGAGACACTTGCAAAGGCTCCCGGAGCTTTGCATCTTCGCACGCTTCAAGCTATCAATGATTTATCTTCTGACCAGTCCAATACCACCGTCTGGATGGTGCCTGTCGAGGCTCTCAGAGCGTTGGAGGGTATTGCGGACAGTATGAAGAAGAAATAACAGGCTTAGAGGTGATCCTCATGAGCCAAATGCTTCGTGTTGATCCATGGTAGGGCGATCAGGGCAATGAGTGAGGTGATGGCGCCCAGCAGTACCGTGATCTGCAAGCCGTTCATTCCCAGGTAGCCCGCTTGAATGTTTTCGTAAATAATTCCGCCGCTGACTGAACCGAAAACCAGACCGAAGTTCATGATGGAAGCGAAGACGGCAAAGTTCGTACCTTCCAGATTCTTCGGCGTGCTCAGGGCCACGAATTTGAGCAGAGCGAGGAAAGACATCATGTACAAAATGCCTAAAAAGAAATCGAGGAAGAAATTCAGATAAACGATTCCGTCGTAGGTCATTATCTGAGTCCAGAATTCTTTGCCCCAGCCGACCAGGAAGACCGGACTGGCGATGGCGGCGGCCACGTATTTAATTGGAGCTAAACTACCCAGACTGTTGGCCAGCTCCAATTTGGTCAGGCCAAGCTGGGAAAGACCGAGGCCGGCGCTGGCAACAATCGTCCAGAGCAATACTTTCTTAAGATTCAGTTTGTCGAGCCATTTGGCAAACACAATGGCGCCGATCAGCCAGCCCACGTATCCGACAACACCAAAATACTGATAGGTTTCCTGGTCAATCTGTACCTGGTTTAAAAAATAATCCTGCCAGGGGGCTCCAAAGCTGGGGGTAAAGCGCCACAAGAAGGTAAAGATGGCGGCAATAAAAATTCCTTTTCCGATAACCTTCATGTTCATTAAATGTCTGAAATAAAAGGCGAACCAGACGAACCAGACCAAAATGGTGCAGAGCGAACCAGTCGTTATATTCTGACCCTCACGAGGGTAGAGCAGTAAAATAGTGGCGATGAAGGCGAGCACGGCGCCAAAAATATAAATCGGACTGATGGCTTTGTGGATTTTTAGCTCGGCGCGGTCGGTGATCTTTTTTTCTTTGATCAAGAAGGACAGGCCGAATGTAATCAGTGGAATGAGCGCCGTAATCAGAAACATTCCGCGGATATCAACGATTTCACGGCCCAGCAAAATACCCGAAAGAAAGGTAGTTACAATGGCGCCCACAGTAAGCGAGCCCCAGCAAATGGACTGATAGCGCCCGGCGGTTTTTTTATCAGACTGCTGAACGACCAGGCCGTCACAAATGACGTCGGTAAATCCCAGGCCAATGTTGGCGATCATCAGAGGAATGGCAAAGCTGATGAAGGAGTTGCCGAATTGCCAGATATAAAGCCAGCTACCCATGGTTATCAGGGGCATGATGTGCAAATAGGGTCGGCGCCTGTAGCCCATAATAGGGACCAGGTCCGTGAGGAAGCCGTAAATAGGTTTGATGCTCCACGAAATGGTGGGCAAAGCGGCAAGAACGCCGAGTTCCACAAAGCTCAGCCCTAGCTCGTTGCGAGTGAACAGGAATTGCGCGAGGGCTGAAATTCCTACCGCTGCCTGCACAAAATAAACCGCGGCAAAAAAGATTTCATTTTTGGTAACGAAGGGTTGTTTCTTTTTGAAGAAAGGAAATTTGAATTTCATTTTTTTTGGTTTTTATTGTCAGAGCCAGTATATCAAAAATATGCAACATTAGGATCTTTACCACCAGTGGTAAAAAATCTATGTCGATTACGCATATAACTAAAAAGAGATAGGACCGGCTACAAAAAACCTCTTTCTAACTGCAGCCGCTGGTTTCACCGCAGTCCAGGCACTTGTAACAGCTGCCGTTGCGGATCATGCATGAGCCGCAGTTGTGGCACATGGGGGAGTCTTCGGTCTGGAAGGCGGCGGGAGTGGTGAAGATGCTCATGTCGGAACCGACTGCGACAGCTTTTTTAGCAGGTTTAACTTTCGTTTTTTCCAGCACTTCGATCAGCTTTTTTTCGTCAGTAGCCTCTGCCTTTGGCTTGATTTCGCCTAAAATAATCGCACTTCTTTTGACCATGGTTCCTTCGTTATAGGCGCGGTCAACCAGTTCGCCGTTGTGGTATTTTTTGGCATCTTCTTTGGGCAGGAATTTGATGGCCAGCCACCTTCCGATGTAGTCCATCAGGGATTTGGCAATCGGGATTTCTTTGTTGATGGTCATGCCGGCTGGTTCAAAGCGGGCGTGGGTGAATTTAGAAATCAGAACTTCCAGAGGCACGCCGTACTGCAAGTTCAGCGAAATAGAAAGGGCAAGGCTGTCCATAATTCCGGAAAGCGTGGAACCTTCCTTGCTCATTTTAATAAAGAATTCACCTGGAGTTCCGTCTTCGTAAAGACCTACCGTAAAGTAGCCTTCATGACCCGCAATGGAAAATTTGTGGGTAATAGACTGGCGCTCGTTGGCAAGGCGGCGGCGGAGCGGCTTCTTGGTAATTTCCACTTCGGACATCTCTTCCACCTTTCGGGCTTTTTTTTTCTCTTTGCTGGACGTGTTGAGCGGCTGAGAAAGTTTGGAACCGTCGCGGTAGATGGCATTGGCTTTAAGAGCCAGTTTCCAGCTGAGTTTGAAGGCCTCTTTCACTTCTTCCGCCGTCGTTTCATTCGGCATGTTGATGGTTTTGGAAATGGAACCGGACACAAAGGGCTGGACAGCGGCCAGCATTTTGATGTGGCCGGTGGGGTGAATGAAACGCTTGCCTTTAGCGCCGCATTTGTTGGCGCAGTCGAAGATAGGCAGATGTTCTTCTTTAACATTAGGCGCCCCTTCGATTGTCATGGTGCCGCACACATATTCGTTGGCGGCCTCGATTTCTTCAGGGGTGAAGCCAACTTCTTTAAGCAGACTGAAGTTTGGAGCATTGTAGGTTTCTTTGCTGATCCCCATATTTTCCAGAAGTTCTTCATTCAGACTGTACTTATTAAAGGCCATATCGATGGTGAAAAGATTGCCCAGCGTTTTTTCGATAGTAATTAATTTTTCTTCGGTGATACCTTTTGCTTTCAGACTTTTCCAGTTGATAAAAGGCGCGTCGACGAGTGAGCCGTGGCCTACGATATAATGGGTGATGTCCTGAATTTCTTCCTTTCTATAACCCAGTTTTTTCAGGGCGACCGGAACTGACTGGTTGATGATCTTCATGTAGCCGCCGCCTGCCAGCTTTTTGAATTTGACCAGAGCGAAGTCGGGCTCGACGCCGGTGGTGTCGCAGTCCATGACCAGACCGATGGTACCGGTGGGCGCGATCACGGTGACCTGGGCGTTGCGGTAGCCATATTTTTCACCGGCGGACAGGGCGTCGTCCCAGACTTTTAAGGCCATTTTATGTAAGTCGGCGGGACAATTCTTTTCTTTGAGGCCTACCGGAGTGATTTCAAGCTGTTCATATTCGGACGCCGGCGCGTCGTAGGCGGCCCGACGGTGGTTGCGGATTACACGGAGCATGTCGTCTTTATTGTGTTCGTAGCGTTCAAAAGGTCCGAAAGACTTGGCCATTTCAGCAGAGGTTTCGTAGGACTTTCCGGTAAGAATGGCAGTTAAGGCGCCGGCAATCGCCCGGCCCTCGTCGCTGTCGTAAGGAATGCCCATAAGCATGAGTACAGTGCCTATGTTGGCGTAACCCAGACCGAGTGTGCGGTACTGGAAGCTTTTTTTGGCGATCTCGTAACTGGGGAACTGGGCCATGAGCACGCTGATTTCCAGGGTTATGGTCCAGAGCCGGATGGCATGAAGCATGGCTGGCAGGTCGAATTCACTTTTTTCAACGTCGAAGAATTTTAGCAGGTTGAGGGAGGCAAGGTTGCAGGCGGTGTCGTCGAGGAACATATATTCACTGCACGGATTGGAGGCGTTTATACGGCCGTCTTTGGGGCATGTGTGCCATTCGTTGATGGTGGTATCGAACTGCAGGCCGGGGTCGGCGCAGGCCCAGGCGGCAAAACCGATCTGGTCCCAGAGCTTGCGGGCATTCACTTTTTTAAAAGGCTTCCAGTCGGTACGGCCAATAAGGTCGAAGTCTTCATTATTTTCGACCGCGCGCATGAACTTATTGGAAATGCGCACCGAGTTGTTGGAGTTCTGGCCGGAAACCGTGGCGTAAGCGTCGCCGTTAAAGTCGCTGGAATATCCCGCTTCGATCAGGGCGGCAACCTTTTTTTCCTCCCCGACTTTCCAGTTAATGAAGGATTCAATTTCGGGGTGGTCAATATTTAAACAAACCATTTTGGCGGCTCGCCGGGTGGTACCGCCTGACTTGATGGCGCCTGCGGCGCGGTCTCCGATTTTAAGAAAAGACATAAGACCCGAAGAAATTCCTCCGCCGGAAAGCCTTTCGCCTTCGCCGCGGAGAGCCGAGAAGTTGGTGCCGGTGCCGGAACCATACTTAAACAGGCGGGCTTCACGGGTCCAGAGGTCCATAATGCCGCCTTCGTTCACCAGATCGTCTTTGACGGACTGGATAAAGCAGGCATGGGGCTGTGGGTGAGTGTAAGAATCCTCGGATTTTCTGATTTCACCGGTTTTTGGATCGGCGTAAAAGTGGCCCTGAGCCGGCCCGTTGATGCCGTAAGCGGAAAAAATGCCCGTATTGAACCACTGGGGTGAATTCGGAGCTGCCATTTGGCGGATGAGCATGTAGTTCATCTCGTCTTCGTAGGCGTCGGCGGACTGCCTGGAATCAAAATAACCATTTTCCTCTCCCCACTTCCTCCAGCAGTTGCTCATTCGGCTGACTACCTGGTCGGCGCCATGTTCAGAGCCTGTTACTACATTTCCGCCGGAATCTTTTATAGCTTTTCCGTTTTCATCGTATTGTGGAACGCCTGCTTTTCGGGCGTATTTGGAAGCGATAATATCGCTCGCGTTCTGGGACCAGCTTTTGGGAGTGCGAAAACCTTTCATTTCGAAAACCAGTGAACCGTCCTGTTTGGTGATACGGCAGTCACGTGACACATACTCGATTTCTTTGAGCGGATTCTTACCCTGACTGGTAAAAAAACGGCTGACAGTAAGTGCATTTGCCTGACCTTGTTTTTTCATTTTAAAGAGGCGGTTAACGAATAAACATTTGAGGCCCGCCAAAGGCGGGCAGGGGGCTCAAAAAAGGGTTTTCACCCAGTCAATACTTCTTTTTAAGTTGTGGAAATATTTTTATTTTTGATGCTGAAATCAGGTTACGAAAATAGGGGTCGGGGTGTCAAACAAAATTTATTGACGTTCTACCATATCTTGTATAAATATTATTTATGAGGCACAAGATATAGTAATTTTATGATTTTAGTGATTACCGGAAACGGCAAAGGAAAGACCACGAGCGCTCTTGGTACGGCATTACGGGCTTGCGGCTGGGAAAAGAAGGTGGCGATTGCCTTTTTTGACAAGGGTGGAAGCCATTACGGTGAAGAAAACATTTTTCAGATTTTGCAAGAAAAAATCCATGTATTGCGTTTCGGACTTCCCCGGTTTGACGAACAAAAGAATACCTTTCGTTTTGATAATACTGAGGAGGATAAAATGGAGGCAGAAAAGGCTCTGAAAGCGACAAAAGGTCTTTTTTCGAAGGGCTACTTCCTTGTCGTCTGTGATGAAATTGTCAATTGCCTGAATCTCGGACTGCTTGACGGAACGGCGGTCGAGGCGCTTGTAAATGACTGTCCGCCGGAGACGCACCTTATATTAACGGGGCGGAATTGTCCTGGCTGGTTGCGTGACAAAGCCGATCTGGTATCGGATATCCGGGATGAAAAGCATTACTTTACAAAGGGAAATGAGGCGATAAAGGGGCTGGATTACTGATTTACTGATTCGATGAGATTCCGTAAGGATTTTGGATAATTGCTAGTTGTGGGATGTATTAGGTTAGGTTGTATTTCGATGGTTCTAGAAAGTATTTCATTTGACTCTCAAGATCAAATGCTCTTTGAATTTTTTCTAAATATATTTCATGTGTTTTAGTAAATTGGTCGGCCATAAATTTGAAATATTTTTCACATTGCCCCTTCTCAAAACTTTTAAAAGCAGTCATATGCGCTTGTCTTCTCTTATTCCAAATTATCATCGGATGATATCGATGGTTTTTTAAGATTTTATTCATAATCAGCCTTCCAACTCTCCCATTACCATCAACAAAGGGGTGTATTCTTTCAAATTTATAATAGAAGGTGAAGGCAAGTTCAGGCGGATACCAAGTTTTGTTAGCAGTCGAAAACCATGTCATAAGCTCATCAAGTTTAGGCTTAATTTCTTCCCAGTTAGTCACTTGTTCGTTGCCTACCACAACCGGCTCTTCACGAAATCCAAGCTTATTAGGTTCATGTGCTAATAGGACAGAATGTAATTTTTTAACCTGGTTGATATTAAAACTAAATTTGTTATCTACGTAGTATACTGCCTTCATAGTGTTTCCTACTTCATTATTTTTTGGCCGTCCTCCTTCTTTAACTTCTTTTTCAACATTTTCGCGTGGCATTTTACTACCTTCGATTTTGTTAGAATTATATATAAAATCCACTAAGAAAGCAGTTTCCATAGCCATTGTTGCCATTGGGCCCATATCTTCTTTGGCTCTGTAAAGTTCAGTTCTAACATTTTCAATTTTTTCAATTGAAACATATTTTGAAAAGTCATGACCTGCTTCCTTTTTCCAATATTCAGTTCTTAGCTTTTTTTCATTATTCATTAGATATAATGAAAAAGCACGTTTTTTTATCGAAAGATCAGATAGTGAATCAACACGACCAAGAGACTTATTCTTTTGAATAGTTTTACCCTTTGTTATAAAAATCTTGTCATAGGCATAGAGGTAATCTTTGCCATTAATATTGTTTGTATAAGTTTTCATACAGAAATTAATATAATTTTTAGTAAATATGTAAGGATTATACAATATAATACTCTATATTGTATATAAAAAAATTATTATAATTTTTCATTTTTTCTGAACCTAACCTAATATTTACCGCAACTGACAATTGTCCGAATTCTTTAATTTTGCTGACGGAATTTCGGAGTATTTATCGGGGGTTTAGATTATTGAGGATTTTTGATAAAATATGATGGTCTAGTCTTATTCTTTTATGAAACTAAAGCCCACCAAATACGTCTGGATGGACGGAAAGTTTGTTGAGTGGCAGAAGGCCACGATCCATTTGATTACCCATACCTTTCATTACGGCACAGGATCCTTTGAGGGGGTTCGTTTTTATGATACTTCAAATGGCACCGCTATCTTCAGGTTGCCTGAGCACATCAAAAGGCTCTTTTACTCTTCAGACGCCATTGGGATTAAGATTCCTTTTACCCAGAAACAGGTTTGTGAGGCGGCGGCTGAACTGATCCGGAAAAATAAAATAAAAAGCGGCTACATCCGTCCTATGGCTTGGTATGGTGAAGAATATATGGGGCTCGATCCTGTCTCGGCGCCTGTCCGCATCGCGATTGCCTGCTGGCCCTGGGGAGCCTATCTCCCTCAGGAGAGTGTTCGGATTATGACTTCCTCCTTTATCCGCATTCATCCAAAAAGCACCCGAAGCGACGCCAAAATCAGCGGGCATTACGCTAACTCAGTTCAGGCGGTCATAGAAGCCAGAAAAGCCGGCTATGATGAGGCACTGTTTCTGGATTTTGAAGGAAACGTGGCTGAAGCATCCGGTGAAAATATTTTTATGGTTAAAAACGGGGTTCTTATAACCCCTGCCCTGGGTTCCATTCTGAATGGAATTACCCGTGATTCGGTTTTGACGCTGGCTAAAGAGCTTGGTTACAAAGTGGCTGAAAAGAAATTTAAGCTGGCCGAACTCTGTAAGGCGGATGAAGTCTTCTTAACCGGTACAGCGGCTGAAATTGTACCTGTTCGTGAAGTGGATAAACAAGTTATCGCGCACTGGAAAAAAAGGCCTGTCACACGGGCTTTGAGCAAAGCTTTTGGAGAAGCGGTGGCCGGGCGAAAACCAAAATGGCTCACCTATGTTAATGGTTGATGTTTAATGGTTAATGATTAATTATTTATGAGAAAAATATTTTTATCTGCACTTGTGGCCCTTGTACTTATCCCCGGGATTTGCCGGGCGGTGGAATTTGATGTCGGCACAATCAGGCCGGTGATTTCGGGCGATAATATTGTCCGGGTCAATAAGAATATTATTTTTGACGCCTCTTCCACTTTTCTTCTCGATACCGGTGATCCTGTGACTTACCGATGGGAAATGGGTGACGGCACCACCGTTTTTGGCGAAGAGGCGGTGCATACCTATGATAAGGCCGGAGATTACACGGTTACCCTTACGGTAACTCAGGGCGGACAGAAAGCTTCCATTGCCAGAGGGGTGTATGTTTATAATAAGCTCGTTTTCCTTCTGACGGATGTGACCGAAAGGCGTGAGAATATTGAAAACCTTAAAGCGGATTCCGCTGAAGAAGGTATTTTTGTTTTTGTTATCAAGAGTTACGAAGCGACTACGGCTTTTATGTCAGAGGAAACCCTTTACAGTCAGTTAAATGACAACCTGTCGAACTTTATTAACGCGGATGCTGTGGCCGTATGGACAACCCGAGGAAGCGGGATCAACGCCCTCACCCGTCTGGTTCAGCAGGAAATCGAAAAGGAAGGCAGTAATCTTCAGGAGGCCCTCAAAAACAAAACGATTCTGGTGATCAGTGAAGAAAATATCGGAACTCTGGGGCGCATTATGCAGGGTAACTTTAATATCATCAGGCCCAAACAAATAATTATTACCCGTCAGTATGAATTGAAGAATTTTGTTATAGCCGAATCCGATGACGCCTTCCTGAAAGATCTGGAAAAGAGCGTTTCGGATTACAGCCTTATAAATGAAGAAACGGGGCGTATCAGCGTGTGGAATTCCATTTCGTATCTGGTCAGCTTTATGATTTCCAAAGGAATTCCAAGCAACACCATTGTACTTCTCCTGATGCTGCCTATTATCGCGACCATTATCACCATTCTTAAACAGGTTATCGGTGTCACCACTTTCGGCCTGTATACACCATCCATTATCACGCTGTCTTTTCTGGCATTGGGTATAAAGTTCGGTCTGGTCATCCTTTTTATCATCATTATTTCCGGCGCTCTTGTGCGAAGTCTGCTGGACCGGTTTA
>JAZDNJ010000089.1:0-10855 GCA_043800105.1 Patescibacteria group bacterium | reverse complement strand
AAAAAGCTGTTAAGAAGACGGTTAAAAAGGAGACGAAAAAGAAGAAATAATACCTTTGCCAATATCATGTATAATAGAGGAGTAATTCTCTAACAAATATGAATATGAAAGGTTTTTTTGCAAATATCGAAAAGGACACTCTCGAAAATTCAAACTTTCGTAAGGTGCTTTATTCGGCAAAGCACTGCCAGCTCGTGTTGATGAGCCTGAAGCCCGGCGAAGAGATCGGTATGGAAGTGCACGAAGAAAACGATCAGTTCTTCCGCTTTGAGTCGGGAGAAGGCAAGTGCATCATCGACGGCAACGAATACCAGCTGAAAGACGGTGTTTCGATCATCGTGCCGTCAGGCGCCCAGCACAATGTGATCAACACCTCGGAAACCGAGGAGTTAAAGATGTACACGATTTACTCACCGCCACACCATAAAGACGGCACCATGCACGCGACAAAGCAGATAGCCGAAAGTGCCGATGAGGAATTCGACGGGATCACGACCGAAAAAAACTAAAACAAAGCCTATGAGCTCGATCTATAAGGCCCTCATTCTTTCGCCAAAAAATGAGCAGACACTGACCATCATAAATCCTGGTTATATGATCGTGTCTAAAACAGGACTGATTGAATACGTGGGTACAAAGGACCCCCGGCGAAAGTACAAAGGATACAAATTTTTCGATTATACGGACCGCCTGATCTGCCCGGGTTTTGTGGACACTCACAATCACCTGCCCCAGTACGCGTTCGCTGGAATCGGCGAAAAAGAACTCCTGCCCTGGCTTGAAAATTACACTTTCCCGCGCGAAAAGATGTTCGCGAAAAAAGAGGAAGCTCAAAAATCCGCCAAAATCTTTTTCAGCGACCTGATCAAAAACGGCACCACGACCACGCTGACTTACGCCACCATTCACAAATCCGCCACGGACATCGCTTTTCAGGCGGCAAAAAAAGCCGGATTACGGGCGGTAATCGGCAAAGTGATGATGGACCAGAACAGCCCAGCCTATTTAACGGAAAAAACACAGCAATCTCTGAAGGATTCTCAGGAATTGATCGAGAAATGGCATGGTCACGGGAGCCGATTATTCTATGCCCTGACTCCGCGCTTTGCAATCACCTGCTCTTTCAGGCTGATGGAAGCCGTGGGCAAAATGGCCAGAGAAACAGGGGCTTACATTCAGACCCACCTTTCCGAGAATCTGGGAGAGATCGCCTTCACCAAAAAGCTGTTTCCAAAATACCGGAATTACACCGACGTTTACGATAAAGCCGGCCTTCTGGGGCCCAAAACCATTATGGCTCATTGCATTTATCTGGGCGAAAGCGAACAGAAACGCATAAAAGAAACCGGCACTAAAATTTCACATTGCCCCACTTCTAACCGGTTTTTATCCAGCGGTATTATGCCATTCCGTCACTATCAAAAGTCCGGCCTTGTGATGGGACTTGGCACCGACGTGGCGGGCGGTTACAGCCTGTCGATGCTGAATGAGATGAAGGAAGCGATCGAAAACTCCAAACTTCTTGCGGTATTTTCGAAAGGAAAAATCAGCCCACCCATGACTCTTTCGGAAGCCTTTTATCTGGCCACTTCAGGCGGTGCCAAAGTGCTTTCCATGGAAAAACAAATCGGCAGTCTGGAAGCGGGTAAACAGGCTGATTTTTTGGTCATCGACCACCAGAAGGCCGATCCCGCCGGATTAAAAAGTCTGTACCTGAAACCCGAACAGATTCTTTCCAAACTGATTTACCGCGGAAGCGCCGATATGATCGAGCAGGTTTTTGTCGGAGGAAAAAGGCTGAAATAGCAGGAAATAGCCGGATTAGCACTGTAAACTAAACTGGTGTCTGTAATCGTTAGTTTTTGTTATTCTCTTGAGGAAAACTAACTATTTTAAGTATGGCCAGGCAAAGATGTACAGATTGTAAGGGTACAAATATTAAAAAAATACGGTGGCAGACGAAGAAAATGTAAGGATTGTGGAAGGACTTTCAGAATACCTAAAAATGTCACTAAGAAGCTCAAAAAAGCCGCGGAACAGTGGATTTTAGATAGAAGTACCCTGCAGAGGATAATGGATAAGAGTGGTATTTCAAAAATGGGAAAATGGAAACAGATTCAGGAGTATGCGGTTCACATTCCATTTCCACTCAAAAACTATCAGAAGAACAAAGATAAAGCCTCCAGGGTTCTTCTTCTGGATGCGACATTTACGAAGGTCAAAGGAAAAGATAGGGCCATTATGATTGCTTACGACACAGGTATCGGAGTAATCGATTACTGGATCGATGTGACGGAAAACGCCACAGGATACAGTCTGATCTTCCAGCATCTGGATAAAGTGGGATATAGGCCCATTTGTGTTGTTAGCGATGGACACAGAAGCTTGCTTCGTGTCATCAAAGAACGCAATTTACCTCATCAGCGATGTATATTCCATTTGCTTCGTGAGCTCAAATGTAAACTTGGCAAAGGTCTCTATCCTGAGCTTACCGGCAGAAAGAAAGTGCTCTACTCACGTATCAAATACATCCTTAAAACAAAAAGAATTGAAGATCTGCCACAACGAATACGATTATTCCGTGAAAAAACAGAACCTCTATTCATCAAAGAGCAGTTAGCACTGGATTGGTTCCATAGTATCCTTCCGCACGCTGTACTGCATCTTTCTTACGAAGAGAATATACCCAATGGAACCAATCTTCTGGAAAATCTGAATGGCCAGATAAAGCAAAGAATCAAGACTATGAGGGGTATGAAGTCGGAAAGGAGCTTAGACAATCTTTTAAAAATACTCTTTTACCTCAATAATTACAAATTCTAGACACCAGTTTAGTTTACAGTGCGGCCGGATTTGAATTGATTCTTAAGCTTTTTTGTGATATAATAAACTGATTAAAAATAAAAAAATGCTCGAAGACAACCTTAATAAAAAGAAACTGGCCGAGATGATCGGCGACGCGAAGTTTAATACCCCCGAAGAATTTAAGAATTTTCTGAAGGATAAAGTTCAGGAACATCTTCTGATAGACGATAAGCGCACATTGGTCAAAAAGATGCCGGAAGCCAAACGTTTTGACCTTCATATTCTGGACAATCTGACCAGACGCGAAGTGCTGATTGTAATCGGCTTAAAAACCGTCAGCGCCACCCCCAAGCTAACGCCGGAAGACATTGAAATGTTCCATAAGGACTGCCAGGCCGTCAGCGCCCCTTATGGTGTTCTTATGACGGAAACCGAAGTTTATTTCTATGAATACAAAAAAGAAGGACCGGCGGAAATTCCTGACATTCAGCCTCTGAATTACATCGATGCCGAATTCGGACGGAAAATGACCCCACAGAAATACAAAGATTATCTGATAGCCCATAAATACTGGGTCATAGCGATTGGACTGATAGTTATTTTAATGATCGCCTCCAGCCTGGCACAGGCTCAAATCTGTAAAACCAGCGGCCCGATAAAAGCCGAAGTAAAAAGCACCGGCGAAAAAGTCTATTTCCTTCCGGAAACCGCCGGTTATAGTGGCCGAACCACCGGCGACCAGCCTGGCGAAAGGTGTTATTGCGAAGAAAAAGACGCCGTCAGTGACGGCTTCAAGTTGGCAAAGTAAACTTCCCCCATAAAGGTATCTTGCTTATAATGTCCCTGTTTAATAAAGGAACATTATGACTTTTCGAATAAAAAACGCCCGCGATTTTGTGGGTAAGGAAGTGACGCTGGAAGGCTGGATGTACAACCGTCGCGGCAGCGGGAAGATTTATTTTCTGCAATTGCGCGACGGCACCGGTTTTATGCAGGGCATTGTGACAGAAAACGAAAGCGGAAAAGAAGCCATGAAAACGGCCGAAAAACTGACTGCCGAAACTTCACTCAAGGTGACCGGCATCATCAATAAACACCCCAAACATGAAGACGTTTTTGAGATGGTCGTCAAAAAAATTGAACCTCTTCAGATTCCGGCTGAAGAATACCCAATAAGTAAAAAAGAACACGGCCCGGAATTTCTGTTAGACAACCGCCACCTATGGCTGCGTTCATCCAAACAGTGGGCCATTCAGCGCGTGAGAAATACCATTATAAACGCCACCTACGAATATTTTGAAGCCAATGATTTCATTAAAATTGATTCCCCTATCTTAACGCCAAACGCCTGTGAAGGGACAACCGAGCTTTTTGAGATCAATTATTTTGACGAGGACACCGCCTACCTCAGTCAGTCCGGACAGCTGTATTTAGAAGCCGCCATAATGGCCCATGGCCGCGTGTTTGATTTCGGCCCAGTGTTCCGGGCGGAAAAAAGTAAGACCCGCCGGCACCTGACTGAGTTCTGGATGATGGATGCTGAGATGGCCTACTGCGACCACGGAATGAACATGAAGTTTCAGGAGGAACTGGTTATGCACATCCTCAAACGCGTCCTCGAAAAGAATTTAAAAGAACTGGAAATCCTGGAACGCGACATCGAACCACTCAAAAAAATCAAAGCGCCCTTTATCCGTAAAACCCATGCCGAAGTCGTGAAAGAATTGCGTGAAATGGGTTCCGACATCCAGCCGAATCACGACCTGGGCGCCGACGACGAAACCCTGCTGACACAAAAATATGACCAGCCGATTTTTGTGGAAAAATATCCGGCCGAAGTGAAGGCTTTTTATATGAAGCGCGACCCGGAAAATGAGAACTTCTGCCTGAACTGCGATCTGCTGGCGCCCGAGGGATATGGCGAAATCATCGGCGGCTCCCAGCGTGAAGACGATCTGGAAGTCATGCTGAAAAGAATCGGGGAGCACGGCCTTGATCCAAAAGTCTTCGGCTGGTATCTGGATTTAAGAAAATACGGTACTGTGCCCCACAGCGGATTCGGTTACGGCCTCGAAAGGATCACCGGCTGGATCACCGGCACTCATCACATTCGCGAAACAATTCCCTTCCCTAGGCTTATTAACCGCCTGCGGCCCTGATCACTTTATCCAGATTTCGCGCTTGCGGGGACCGTCAAATTCACAGAAGTAAATGGCCTGCCAGCGGCCAAGCCGGATCTGCCCTTTGACTACCGGCACCTGAACGGAACTGCCGATAAGGGCGGCTTTGATGTGCGCGTCGGAATTACCTTCCGCGTGACCGTATTCAAGATTCAGGGGGACCAGATCATTCAGGCGGCGAATAATGTCTTTCTGAACCGCCGGGTCATCGCTTTCGTTTATGGTAACGCCAGCCGTGGAATGCGGGCAGTAAACGGTAACGATGCCGTCTTTTATTCCCAAATCCTCAACCGCCTGCCGTACCGGGCGATCGATATTGATCATGGCGTCTCTGCCTTTGGTTTCAAGTTGATAAATGTGCATAAGACGAACCTATTATATATGGTATGATTTGATTTAGATAATATAAATAAAAAATGAACACCATCATCGCTGTTTCGCCCATCGCGATACTGATCTGGCTGATGACGAAAAAAAGGTCAATGCCGTCCCACATGGCGCTTCCGCTGGTAGCCTTACTTTTGTACCTGCTCAAAATTCTGTATTTCGGTTCGGATCTTAAACTCATGAACGCCACCCTGATCGACGGTCTGCTGACTGCCTGGACGCCCATACTGGTGATATGGGGCGCTATTTTCCTGTTCCGCACTATGGAAAACACGGGCGGAATGGAAGTGGTGCGTAACTGGCTCAACGGCATTACCGGAAACAAAGTCGCTCAGATCATGATCATAGGCTGGGCTTTTGCCTTTTTGATTGAAGGAGCCTCGGGCTTTGGCACGCCTGCCGCTTTGGCAGCCCCGCTTTTGGTAGGGCTCGGCTTTCCGGCGCTAAGCGTGGCCATGCTAACCCTGATTATGAATTCGGTGCCGGTCACCTTTGGCGCCGTGGGCACACCGGTCTGGTTCGGACTGGGCCAGCTTGGCCTTACCGATCCACAGCTGATCGAAATCGGAGCAAAGTCCGCCATCATTCATACCGTGGCCGCCCTCGTCATTCCCATAATCGCCCTGCGTTTTGTGGTCAGCTTTAAAGAAATCAGAAAGAACCTGCTCTTCATTTACCTGAGCATTCTGGCCTGCGTGATTCCTTACGTTTTACTGGCGCAAAGCAGTTATGAATTCCCAGCTATTTTTGGCGGTTTCATAGGCCTGATACTTTCAGTCTGGATTGCCAAAATGGGTATCGGACTGGAAAAGACGAAAAAAATCAGGGCCGATAAGATTTCATTGGGCGCCATTACCAAAGCCACCTTCCCTCTGTGGGGCACAGTTCTTTTGCTTCTGATTACCCGCATTCCGGCCATTGGCTTAAAAGCATTACTCACCTCTTCCGCCCACTCGCTCAGTTTCAGTCTGCAACCGGTTGCCGACTTTCTGCTCAGCCCTTCACTGGTGCTCCAGCTAAAAAATATTCTGGGGACCGGCACCAATTTTTCCCATGCCATGCTTTATGTGCCATCAATCATTCCTTTTTTTGTTGTCAGTTTGATTGCCTTCCTGATTTACAAAAGCAGCGCCAAAGCCATTAAGACAAGCTGGTCCCAGTCCTGGCAGCGAATGAAGAAACCTATCATCGCGCTTTTGGCCGCTCTGGTTTTTGTGAAACTTTTACTGGTCGACGGGGACAAAGCCCTTTCGCTAACCATCGGCCGTTCACTGGCGGATTTGACAGGCGGTTACTGGCAGTATTTTTCCGCCTATCTGGGAGGCCTTGGCTCGTTTTTCTCCGGTTCCAACACGGTTTCCAATCTGACTTTTGGCGGTATTCAGCAAAGCATCGCTACCAGCCTGCATTTAAATCTGACCACCATTCTGGCCGCTCAATCCGTGGGAGGCGCAATGGGCAATATGGTCTGCATAAACAATATCGTAGCGGTCTGTTCTGTACTGGGCCTGATGAACGTGGAAGGCAAAATCATCAGAAAAACCGTGATACCTATGCTGATTTATGGAGTGATCGCGGGCATTGTCACAATATTTTTGATCTAAGTTTTTCTCTTGGCCAGCTTATATAAAAAGTACCAAAAGGGCCTCAAAACCAGATCCTTCGCCTTTGGATAATCAACTACTTCACCGCCGAACTTTTTTTTGAACTCGGTTACACCCAGCCAGGGGTGCTTTACCGCACCTTCAGGAGCGATGCCCAGAAAATCGTAATACTTACACCCACGTTTTTTGGCTTCTTTAATTGCTTCCCACTGTAACAGGTATGGCGCCATCACATTGCGGTAATGATTATCGGAGGCCCCGTAATAATAAATCCCCCACTCATCGAGATACACAAAAATCCCGCCTGCCACCACCCTTTCTTCGTAACGGGCCATCAGTAACTGAGCGTGGTCTCCCATGGTCATCAGAAGTTTTTCATAATATTCTTTTCCGTGAATCCCAAAATCATCGCGTTCACCGGTTTTTTTGAGCAGGTGATAAAAACTGTTGACATCATTGCTCACTTCGATTTTCACATCGTGTTTTTCGGCCACTTTAATGTTGTAACGCCCCTTTTGCTTCATCTGCGCCAAAATTTCTTCCTCGCTCACGCTCAGATCGATAACCAGACTGGTCTGCGGATGGCGGTCAAATCCGGTGTCGGGAAGGTTAAGGGGAAGCTTCTGATATGAAGACATTCTTACAAAAACAGCCTTTTCCGCTTCAGCAGCATGCCGTATCTCTTCAAGAATTTTTTGCAGAGACTCCTGATCTTCAAAAAGAGGGCCCCTTGGCACTTCAAGCCAGCAAAGATTTAACGGCATGCTGTGTTTGACCGCAATAGCCCGCGCGCCGTCATTCTCGAATCGCCAGGTCCGCCTGCCGACAGACTGCATAAAAGTATCCCACAATGGATGCTGCCAAAGACTCCGGTATTTGTAATCCTTCCAGTCTTTCATCAGCCGGCTTAAGACATAAGTTTTTTGGGGTCCCCGCCTTCCGCCATCGCCTTCACCACTTTGGGATACCATTCTTTTTCGAGTGCCTGCACCTTTTCTTTCAGACTTTCGGCCGTGTCGCCCGGTTCCACCGCAACTTTTTTTTGAAGAATGATCTCGCCTGCATCCACCTCTTCCGTCACCTGATGAATTGTCATGCCGGTTTCGGTTTCACCCGCATCCAGAACCGCCTGATGCACGTTTATGTCCATTCTGCCGGCAAACTTGGGCAGCAGGCTGGGGTGAACGTTCAGAATTTTCCCACGATATTTATCCGTCACGGCAGGCCCCAGGATTTTCATATAACCGCCAAGCACCACCAGATCAACATCAAAGAAAGCCAGCGTGTCAGCCACGGACTGATCGTAGGTTTCCCGGCTGACGGGCCTGGGGTCTATAAAATAAACCTTGATTCCCGCGGCCCGGGCTTTTCCGGCCGCCCCGCACATGGCCTTATCGGTAATCAGACAGCAGATTTCAATGTCTTCCAGTTCTCCGCGGTCACGGGCCTCGATGAAAGACTGTAAATTCGTTCCATTGGTGGACGACAGTATGGCAATTTTGTATGGCATAATAAAGCGTTTGTAAAAGATGACAATAACACTATAATAGTATACCAAATAATCGGAAAATTGATAGAATCAAAGAGTATTTCATAATCTAAAGACCATGGAAAAGACGAAAGATTCCCGCAGCAGAAAGATGCAGGTTATATTTGGCCTTCTGCTGATTATTATTGTTACCGGCCTGCTGGTCAGCCAGCGGAAAGGGGGCGGTATTCTGCCAGCGCCTGAAAGCATAATTTTTGAAGGGCATCAGAAGGTCAGTGAAACATCATCACTTCGCATGACCTTTCCCGAAAAAATGGATACCGAAAGCCTGAAAGAAAATATGGACGCGCCCATTGCCGGAGAAGCGACATGGGAAGGTAACACCATGGTTTTCGAACCGAATGAGGAACTGAAAAAAGGAGAAACCTACACCTTTACCGTAAATCGGACGGCCAAATACGCCAGCGGAGCCCCAATCAACAAAGACACTGAGTACCGCTTCACCGTGGCCGGTCCGCCGGTTCTTTCCTCAAATTACCCATCATCGGACGCCACTGACATCGATCCTAAATCCAAAATTCACCTGGTTTTTGACAGGCCTATTATTCCGCTTTCGGCGGTTCAGGGCAGCGGCGTCAAAAAGTATCCCGGCATCTGGCCCGTTACCATCACACCTGCTGTTAACGGAGAATGGCGCTGGCTTGGAACCACAACAGTTGAATTCACACCCGGCAATAAACTGACACCCGCCACCACTTATACGGTGAGTGTGCCCAAAGGCATCACCACCATAAACGGCGACAAAACGCTTGAGGATTTTTCATGGAACTTTGAAACCGTGCGGCCGGAAGTTGTCGGTACCGACCCTTACGACTATTATGACCTGAATGGCCCGGATACCAAAATCACACTGAGCTTTAATCAGGAAATGGAACTGGAAAAAGCCATCAATAACATCAGAATCAGTCAGATAACAGAAGACAAACCCATCGAGCTCTCATTTGATTTAAAGTACGGCTACGACGAGGTGGACGAGAAAAAACAGGAGAACAGGAATAAACTGATGGTGGTTCCCGTAAAACCCCTCAGCCTGAATACCGCTTATCAGGTCACGGTAAGCAAAGACATTAAAGGAGCCAAGGGCGATTTGGGAAGTATGGCGGATTTTGTTCTGAACCTTTCTACCGTAGGCGACCTTAAAGTAAACAAATTCGAAAACACCTACGAACGGCTCTTTCTGGAATTCAGTAATCCTGTCGACAACGAAACGCTGAAAGGCAATCTCATCCTTGAGCCGACACCGGAAGGCTGGGATGAAGTGGAGCTCAAAACCAGCGAGTGGTCTGACAACCGCGAACTGTATATTTACACCAACCTGAAGCCCAGTACGGCTTATAAGCTGACTTTAACCAACCAGGTAAAGGACAATTTCGGCCAGGAGCTTATTGAGCCATATACTCAGGAATTTACCACCGCTGCCCTTGAACCGAATCTGGAAATCCTGAGCAAGGGTGAGTTCGGAATTTTCGAAAAAGACCGGACGCCTATTTACCCTTTTGAAGCGGTCAACATAAGCCGTATTGATTTGGAGGTAGCCAGAGTCCCCTTCGAAAAATTCATCCATATCCGCCAGAACCAAAAAGACAACTGGGAGTATGCTCCGAACTTTCCTGAACTTATCGGCTATCAAAAATTCAGCCTCAAAACTGCCAACCAGCCGAACATAACTGAAATCATTAATTTTGACATCGAAAAAGAACGGGGCAGTAAACTGATTCCCGGCATTTACGCCATGCGCGTTCAGACACCGGAGTTTGTTTCCACGTACGAGAACAACAAGCCCATCATTACATACCAGTATTTCAGCCTGACCAACAATGCCCTGACTTTAAAATATTCCGGCAATAAAGCCTTGGTCTGGCTGGTCAGCATGCAGACGGGGGCGCCAGTCGCCGAGGCCGACATTGTCTTTTACAACCTGAAAGGCAATAAAGTTTTAACGGGTAAAACGGATAACGAAGGCTTTTTTGAAACCGAAATCGACCTGAAACAATTTCAGAGCAACAACAATGAATGGAGTCCCGAGTTCTGGGTCACCGCCACCAAAAATGGAGATTTTACATTTTTGGGCAGTAACTGGAATAACGGCCTGGAACCATGGAACTTCGGCCTGCGTGACTCGTTCCGCGGCCCGGAGCAGGGTGAGTATGAAATGGACGCCTACCTTTATACCGAACGTCAGGCCTACCGCCCGGGAGATACCGTTTACTTTAAGGGCCTTACCCGCGTCCGCGACAAAAACGGCATCATCAGCGTTCCTAAAAACTTTGACGCGAAGGTTTCGATTTATGACGCGAGCTACAACGAAATCTATAACAAGACCCTTAGCC
>JAZDNJ010000052.1:0-6150 GCA_043800105.1 Patescibacteria group bacterium | reverse complement strand
TGAACTTGTAGGCTCCATGACTTGTACCGATGGCGACTGCCAAAGAGTCACAGCCGGTCTTTTCCACAAATTCCACCGCCTGATCGGGGTTTGTATAAAGTCCCCCGCCCATAGCTCCGCCCTCCCCTTCGTCAAATTGCTCGCCTACCAGTTGGCCCAATTCAGCCTCCACTACGACACCATGTTTGTGGGCGTAATCCACCACTTCTTTAGTACGACGGATATTTTCTTCGTAGGGGTCATGAGAAGCGTCGATCATCACGGAAGTATAACCGCCGTCAATGGAAGCTTTGCACAGGGCAAAGTCGGGGCCGTGATCCAGATGCATAGCCACCGGAATATCAGGATATTCTTCCATGGCCGCCTCGACCAGTCTGGTCAGGTAAAGCGGGTTGGCGAATTCACGGGCACCTTTTGAGATCTGCAAAATGACGGGTGAACGTTTCTCGGCGCAAGCGGACATGATGCCCTGAATAATTTCCATGTTGTTTACATTGAAAGCCCCGATCGCGTATCCGCCTTTATAGGCTTTTTTAAACATGTCTTTGGTATCGACTAGCATAAAACAAGGGGGTTAGAGGGTTAAAACGGTGATTTTATGAATGCATCTATTTTTCCGCTACCGGTTTTTCTTTTGCAGGAGGTGTTGGTTCAGCTGGTTTTTCTTCCGTTTTCGGAACTTCCGGAGCCGGGGCGGGAGCGGGAGTCGGAGCAGGTGGTGGGGTAGGGGCTGGAGTTGACGCCGGAGTCGCGGTTTTTGGTTCTTCTTTCTTTGCCTCTTTTTTAAAGGAAACCTGCACGACCTTTTTCTCTTCCTCATTTTCCACCTCAAAGAATTCCTTTGCCTCAAACTTAAACATGCTGGCGATGATGTTGTTGGGGAATTGCTGGATTTTGGTATTCAGGTCGCGAACGGTACCGTTATAAAAACGTCTGGCGGCCTGGATCTTGTCTTCAGTATCCACCAGCTCATTCTGTAACTGCATAAAGTTTTCGTTGGCCCTCAGCGCAGGGTAATTCTCCGCCACGGCGAACAAAGATTTTAAGGCGTCGCTCAACATATTTTCGGCCTGAGCCTGTTCTTTCAGCGTGCCGGCGTTAATGGCGTTGCTCCGGGCTTCAGTAACTTTGGTAAACACATTGTCTTCGTGTTCAGCATAGCCTTTTACCGTTTCGACGATGTTGGGAATCAGGTTGTACCTTCTTTTTAACTGCACGTCGATATCGGACCAGGCTTCGTCGGCCTGATTCCGCATCTTGACCAGTTTGTTGTACATGCTTATTACAAGAACAATAACGACAACTATGGCCAGAATCAGGATCATAAATGGAGACATGATGATTTATTTTAAAATATAGTTGTTTTTAATTTAGCAAAAAAAGCTCAGGTGGGAAAGTGTCGGAAAAATGTCCAGAATTTAGCGGAGGCTGTCTGAGCTGGTTTGACGAATGCGGTCCAGCCGGATGTTTTCGACTTGCTCCTTTATGCCTTCTTCCAGTTTTATCTGGGGTTCGTAGCCTAGTACTTCTTTGATCTTGGTGATGTCGGCCCATTGGCCCTGCACGTAACCTTCTTTTACGGGGTTTTCAATGTAGGTGGGTTCCACAGGGTTTTCAAAGGCTTTTTTCAGAGCGTCCACGATCTCGTTCAGCGAAGTGGCGCGGCCTGTACCTATATTAAAAACATCAGCACCGAGTTTTTTGTCGCTTTCAATGGCCAGCGTGATGCCCTGTACCACATCACGCACGTTTGTGAAGTCGCGGGTCTGGGTGCCGTCACCATAAATTACAGGGCTCAGGCCGCGGGCTATGTCCCAGCAAAACTGCGAGATCAGGTTGGCATAGACCCCCTTGGCCTCTTCGTTGGGACCGTAAATACTCATAAAACGGAAGCCGATAATATCCATTTCCGGATAAACCCTGTGATAACAGGCGGCTGCGTGCTCATATACTTCTTTCGTTACGGCGTAATGGTTCAGGGGGGTCACGTGCTGGTCTTCGGTTAGTGGCAATGGATTGTTGCCGTACAGTGATGAAGTGGAAGCGTAAATAACTTTTTTTGCGCTGTTTTTATGGGCCCATTCCAGCGTGTTCAGAAAGGATTCAATTGAGTTCATGTAGCCCTTTACCAAACCGTCACCCATAAACATGGGAGCGCTTGAGGTGCCTGCCAGATGTACCACACAATCTACCGGCCCGACTTTATTAAGGTCTTTTGCCTTGCAGGCATCTCCAAGAATAAAGGGGATTCCTGGTGTCAGGTTTCTCTTGTCTCCCAAAAACAGGTTATCGAGTGCGATGATTTCGTACTTATTTTTGCTTAAGTTACAGAAGTTGGAACCGATGAATCCGGCACCTCCGGTGACTAGTACTTTTTTCATATAGTTTCAGCTTAGGGCGTTGCTATTTTACCCCAGTTCTTGGTAAATTGATACCACTATGATATTTGGAAGAAAAACACCAAAACGGCTGTATTACCCCACTAAATCCAGCTGGTACCGCAGGCCACGCAGGCAATCTACGATCAGGTCTTCCCGCAAGATTTTTTCGCACAACATCCGGACTCATTTTACGCGCCTGCTAAAAGACGCACTGCTCTACGTGGTTATCGGTGTGGTGTTTGCGGGGTTATTATTTTTTCTTCTGTTTTCAAGCCGTTTTTCCATCAGTAAAATAGAAATTGCCCGTGATGATCTGCATATTGATAGTTCCGCGGTGACCAATCTACTGGCTGGTTACAAGGGGAAAAGTATTTTCACTTTCTCCAAAAGCAAGGCCAGTCATTTGATTCAGGAAGCCTATCCGGAATTTGCGCGTATTGATGTCAGGAAGTTACTGCCCAATACGATTAAAGTCGAATTACAGACGCATGAAATTGTCGCCAATATCAGGTCCTATTATGTTCTGCCAAAAATTGAAGAACAGCCTGCCGAGGGCGATGAAGAAGAACTGAAAATGGCTGAAAAGATCAAAGCGGCCTTCGATCTTCAGGCCGACACCGAAACCGAAGACAAAGAAGAACTTACCCCTATTGAACAAAAAGCGCTTCTCAATCGGATCGGCCAGGCCATTTTTGACCGCGAAGAGGATTTGCAGTTGATGACTATTACTATTGATGGTCTTTCGCAGCCAATTCAGGACCGCGAAGTTGTCATTCCGGAAGCCTCCATGGATTACATCCTGAATTCCATAAAGTATTTTACAAACCTCATGCAGATGAATGTGGTGTTGGTGCGTTACCTGCCGATTGCCAGAGAAGTACACCTAAAAACAGATGGTAACCTAACTTTGTGGCTCAGTACAATGAAAGACTACAAGGAACAGCTTGATAAGTTTCACACCATCTATAAAGTTGCTGAACTTGATAAGGAGGACCTTGCTTATATTGACCTCCGCATAAAAGAGAAGATAATCTATTGCCCGCGTAAAGCGCCTTGTGACCGATAAAACACCCGTCTTATGCTCAGAAGTCTCATCACCATTTTAATGCTCACCAGTATGTCGGCGTCCGGCGGTCAGATGTTTTATGACGCGGCTTCTCCATCATTTTTTGATGAAACCAGTTTACTTGAATTAAAGCCGGTACCTGCGCTTAAGCATGAGGCGCTTAAACCTGACATCGAGGCTAAGGCGGCCCTTATTATGGATTACGACACGGGTCTCCTTCTTTACGAAAAGAACATTCATGAGCCTATGCCCATGGCCAGCCTGACTAAAATTATGACTGCCATTCTCATCCTGGAAAATCATGATCTTTCTGAGGTGGTAACGGTTGAATCCGATTTTGCTGGTTTAGAGGGGGTGCGCGCGTGGCTAAGACAGGGTGAGAAGCTGACAGCCGGCGACCTTCTTAAAGCGCTTCTTATCCCCTCCGCCGGTGATGCGGCCATAGCTCTGACTGAATTTCACAGCGGTACTGTTGAGGATTTTGTGAAGGCGATGAACACGAGGGCCAAAGAACTCAATTTGATCCATACTCATTTTATGAATCCGATTGGACTCGACGAGGATGGACATTATTCTTCGGCTTATGATCTGGCTATTCTCACAAAATACGCCCTGCATTTTCCGGACTTCAGAAATATCGTCAAAATGGATAAGGCCAGAATTTCTTCAGTGAATGGTAAAATCTTCCATTCTTTTGAATCGACAAATTACCTTCTTAACAGTTATCTGGATATTCAGGGTGTAAAAACAGGCACAACCGATGGTGCGGGGCAGAGTCTTATCAATCTGGCCCGCAATGAACAGGGGCATGAAGTGATCGCGGTTATTTTAAATAGCCCTGCCCGATTCCAGGAGAACAAAAGCATGATTGACTGGGCTTTCCGGAGTTACAGCTGGTAAGATCAGGCGGCCATTGGCATAGCTGAGCTGGCGGCCGGAGGCGGGCCGGCGTTCGCGTTATCATTAGCCGGCGCGGGAAGATTTTCCGAGCCAAAAAGAATGTCAGTCGCTCTTGTGAGCCCTCTTTCCGCTACCCGGTACACGGCAAGCGGCGCGGTTACAGGAAGCTTAGCCACGGTCACTCCGGCTCTGGCTGTTTGTTTTATGGCGGCAATGCCTGTCGGCAGAGGAGAAACGGCGATCTTTGCCGCTTCTTTACATGCGTCTGTCAGGCCTCTCGCGACTGTACATGTGGCTTTTATAGGCTGCAAAGTCAGCAATTGGGTGCAGGCTTTCAGGCTGTTGGCCGCCATTCCCAAAGGCAGGTTGATGCAGGAATCTTTGATTTTGACCAATTCAGTTCTGATCGACCCGCTGCCCTTGCATGTCTCAATGGCTCCGCGGCAAGTATTCAGGGCCGCGGCCTTAATCGCTTCGGGGTTGGGTACGGCGTGTTCCGCCGCTTCTCTGGCCGTGTTGATGGCTTGTCCTATTCTTCCCATGTTATTGATTCAGTTTATCGTAAATTGATTGAATTTGAAGCTGGTCCTGCGTATTTCTTAAAGATTCGGCATCTGTTGAAACGGCTTGATCGAATACAGCTATATCAGCCTGCAAAGCCTTCCCGGCTTCCTCTGCAAGAGCGGCAAGTTCCCTGAGCTTATCGACTTCTGACTCGGGAGTTTTCAGTATGGCCGCTTCCAGAAGTCTGAAATATTCTTCATACAGTTCAATGGTCGTCCTGTAAAGCACGTCCATATCCACCAATGTTTGTTGTACTGAGTTCAGATTCATCTTAATATTTTACCATATTCTCCTTTTTGGGTCAATGATAGTTCCTTGCATGAATACTAAAAAAGTGGCAAAATCCCTACGATTTGAATGTATCCCCGGAACGCAGGCTTATTCTTTGTCTTTTTCACATAAATAACAACAAAGCAAACATAGAGGCTCAACTGGCCAGACATGCCAAGCTGGAAACTCAGACTGCGCCGGGTAATTCCGCTTCCCCTGCCACGGCGGAAAGAAAGTCTTTTTTCGCTGGACCTGTAAGGAAGTTACAGCAGATTATGGGTGTTGGGTGCGAACATTCCGGAATATCACGGCTGGTCCGAAAGATGATCGCCATAAGCGCGGCTTTTTTGATTTTCAGCGCTTTCGGACCTATGTACGACCTGACCGAAGGGTACATCGGGTACTACGAAGATGCGGGTCTTATTGATTTCATGGATCAGGGGACAGACAGCATTTTGGCGGACATCATGACAGAAGACGGTTTCATATTGAAACCCGCCTTAAATTCAACCGAAGGAGATCGAAGCACGGCTAATGAAATTTTTGCTTATGAAGTGGAACCGGGCGATACACTTTCTTCCGTGGCGCAGCGTTTTGGCATCAAAAAGGAAACCATTGTTATGGAAAACGATTTGTGGAACGTGAACAGTCTGCGCACCGGTATGGTTCTTAAAATTCTGCCTGTGGATGGTATTTCCCATGTGGTAAAGAAGGGTGATACTGTTGAGAAAATTGCCAAAAAATATGAAGTTGAAGCGGAAGATATTGTTCGGCAGAATCAGCTTGAAGAAGATACAGTTTTGCTTGCCGATTCCGCGCTGATCATTCCCGGAGGCAAGAAGACTGTTGCGCCTCCTGTTGTCAATTATGGCGGAAGCGCTCCCGCAAATCCTAGCGCTTACAGCTATGTGGGCAGTGGCGGCGGGCGGCTGATTTGGCCGACTCTTGGCAGTGCAAAACTGACTCAGG
>JAZDNJ010000045.1:0-3875 GCA_043800105.1 Patescibacteria group bacterium | reverse complement strand
GCTCTTGGTCACTTCTTCGGCCGCGAGGGGCTTGATGACCACGTAACCGTTTAAAGGTTTGATATTCATAGCTTTTAGTTGTTAGTTGATAGTTTTTAGTGAAATCAAAGAATTAGCACTTTGAATTATAGAGTGCTAAATTATTGTAGCAAGAACAAATTTCGGGTCAAGATTTTTTATTTAACCAACACATACCCCTCCGTACTTACGCCGTCGGTGAAGTAGTGTTTTACCCATGAACCTGCCTCTAATTTTGACAGAAGCGGCTGAAGAGCTTGTACGTACTGGTTGCTTTCGGTCAGTTTGTAAAAGTTATCGAAGTTCACATAAGTCACTTCATCACTCACTTTGCTCAGGTTGGCGACGCTTTTCCGGAAAGGAGCGCTGTCGGAAAGCAAGGTGGTGCCACTGGGGTCGATGGTTTTAAGCAGGCGCTCTTTGCTGTTGGTGATCATTATGATTTCATCGGTGGCGGCGTAGCAGAAGCCGGCCTCAGTGCCGGTAACTTCGATGCAGTGCACGGTGTAACCATTCACTTTTTCTTCCACACTTTCCAGTTTGCCGTCATCGGGAACCAGTTCGCGGCTCTCGGTTCCGTCGGGCAGGGTAACTACTTCCACTTTTGGCGCGAATTTGGCGGCTAAAAATTTGAAGCCCTGGACCAGCTTTTCCAATTTTTTTTCAGCGAATTCACGGTCTTCGTGCGACAGGATCAGGCTTACCTCACGGCCGTTTTCGCCGGTTCCCACACTCAGCGCGTACTCGCCCTCAAAAAGCGGATAGATATCGTTTCGCAGATCTACCTGCTCCCCAAACACCTCGTTGGACTGGGCGCGAACCATGCCTTCCAGTATAACGCCGTAGGCAGGGTTTAGGTTCGAAATGGTTTCCAGCGTGTTCAGCCACTCGGCTTCCAGATTGGCGCCGCCAATGTACATGGCCACGTTTTTTTCCGGCAGGTAGCCGGTCAGTTCGTAGGCAAATTTACCCTTGCTTTCACCACGGTCGAGCGACAGCAAATCTTTGTTGAGGTTCAGGAAGGTGTTGAAATGAAAACCTTCCTGGTCCTGACGGACTGCTATGGCAATGTGCCTGATGGCGTGTTTCAGAGGTTCGATTATGCTGTTGACGGCGGGGTTGTCCGAAAAGGTCAGGTTGCGGAAGTCGACATAGGCCAAAATCCAGTCTCTTCTTGGCAGGTTGCTGACGGATTTTTGATAGTTCTCATCATTCTGGAGCGTCTGGCCGTCCAGGTTGTCCAGTAAAGCAAGGGCATCCGGACTCTGACCGATCACCACATATTTTTTGATGAACCTGAAAGCGAAGGGCTGTCCCTGAGGATAGTAGTAAATCGGGTTCTCTCCTTCCGTCTTAATCAGTTCCTCATCCGGCAGGGTCAGGCTTTCAAAGTACTTCAGTGCGCCGTGTTTTGTTTTGGTTTTAATAAAAAGCAGAGGATGGTTCTTCGTTCCCGGCCCTTTTACCATGGCGAACGCTATGCTGTCGTTGGAAAAGCTCTTCAGCATGGGGACAAGGTTAACGCCGAAAGGCTGTCCTAAAGACTCTGTCAGCTTCATCCGGTCTTCACCGGCTTCCAGTTTGGTCGGCAGTTTAAGGCTGTTGATCTCCGCGTACATGATCGTGTCTTTGGCAGGAAGCATGGTAGCCACTGATGGCTGTGGCCAGTTTATGTAAGCAAGGTTCAGCAAAAAACCGATCAGCGCGATTGCGCCAAGGCCGACCAGCCCAAAAATCACCTGGTCGAACTTCGACATCTTTTTCACCTGTTTCAGATGGAGCTTTTTAAGTATGTCTTTCTTCATCGGCTTGTTTTTATGGCAGCGTCCATATTAACACAAAGCAGCACGCAGTACGACAGATTATTCCGTTTCAGTTTCCTTGCCGCATTGCCGGCATTTGATCAGGTTTTTCTTTTCCTGTAACTGGATTCCGCCGCAGACGGGACATTTGTCTTCGACCGGTTTCTTCCAGGTGGCGAACTTGCATTCAGGGTAACCTGTACAGCCATAAAAGATTTTTCCGCGTTTAGTCCTTTTTTCCACGATGTCACTGCCGCATTCGGGACATTTTACTTTCAGAGCGTGGGACAGCGGGCGGGTGGTCTTGCATTTGGGGTAGCCCGAGCAGGCCAGGAACTCCCCAAAGCGTCCGTTCTTCACGATCATGGGACTTCCGCACTTGTCGCACTTTTCGTCCCTGAACTCCTTTTGAAGTTTTTCTTCCTTTTCAGCGTCTTCTTTCATAGGGCGCGCGTTCTTGCATTCCGGGTATTTGGAGCAGGAGAGAAATTTGCCGTTCTTTCCGAGTTTTACGACCATGTGGGCGCCGCAGATGTCACATTTTTCATCCGTTTTTTCATGGATCACGTCGGATTTTTTTACTTCCTTCTTCTTTTTTTCGACAGTTTTTTCAAAAGGTTCATAAAATTCCTTTATAATTGGCTGCCACTGGGTTTTTCCTTCGGCTATATCGTCCAGGTCTTCTTCCATCTTGGCCGTGAACTGATAATCCACGATGTCGGGGAAGTGTTTGACCAGAAAGTCGTTCACAATCATTCCTATGTCCATGGGGTAAAGTTTTTTGTCCAGCTTTTTTTCTATGTACCCGCGTGAAATGATCGTCGAAATGGTGGGCGCGTAAGTTGACGGCCTTCCGATACCTTCCGATTCCAGTTTTTTGACCAGACTAGCTTCGGTGTACCTTGGCGGAGGCTGGGTGAATTTCTGTTCGGTGTTCACCTTTTCCAATTTACAGGCTTCGCCTTCCTTCATTTCGGGTAAAATCACTTCCTTTTTGGAAAGGGCTTCTTCGGCGTCATCCGTGCCTTCCACGTAAGCTTTCATAAAACCGGCTTTGCGGATCACTTCGCCTTTGGCGGTCAGTTCATAGTCACCGGCTTTAATGGTGGCGGTGGTCACGTCCACCTCAGCATCGGCCATCTGGCAGGCAATGGTGCGTTCCCAGATCAGCTTGTAAAGTCTGTATTGTTTTGGGTCCAGATGAGCTTTTAAATCCTTTGGCGTTTTGGAAAGGTCGGTTGGACGAATCGCTTCATGGGCCTCCTGGGCGCCGCGGGCTTTTTTTGTAAAAATACGTGGTTTAGAAAGGGCGTATTCGGCGCCGTACAGCCTGCTGATGATTTTAGGAACCGTTTTCAGGAATTCATACGACAGATTGTAGGAATCCGTACGCATATAGGTGATCAGACCTGTGTGGTGCTGGCCGTGCTCCACGCCTTCGTAAAGCTGCTGAGCCACGACCATCGTCTGTTTGACCGAAAATCCAAGTTTGCGGCTGGCTTCCTGCTGAAGTGTTGAAGTGATGAAAGGGGCGGTCGGGCTTCTTTTGGTGGATTTCTGCTCGATTTTAACGACCTCGTATTTTGCCTTGTTCAGGTCTTTCAGGACTTCGTCGGCCTTCTTCTTGTTTTTGACTTCCGCTTTCTTTCCTTTGATTTTGGAAAGCTCCGCGTTGAAGGGGCCTTTTTTCACGATCAGGTCGCAGTCTATATTCCAGTATTCCTCCGGTTTGAAGGCTTCGATCTCGCGTTCACGGTCCACAATCAGGCGCACGGCCACGGACTGCACGCGGCCGGCGGAAAGGCCGGCACGTATTTTTGTCCACAGTAACGGAGACAGCCTGTAACCTACCAGTCTATCCAGTATTCGGCGGGCCTGCTGGGCGTGAACCAGATTGATGTCGATGGCGCGCGGGTTTTCCAGCGCTTTCAGCACGGCCGGCTTGGTGATTTCATGGAAAGCAATGCGTTTAAAATGGCCCTTTTGAAGTCCAAGGGCGTACACTAAATGCCAGGCGATGCTTTCCCCTTCGCGGTCCTCATCGGGCGCCAGCCA
>JAZDNJ010000014.1:0-17630 GCA_043800105.1 Patescibacteria group bacterium | reverse complement strand
GCTCTCTGAGGCACGGAAATCGCCATTTCCCGCTTGTCGGTCATAATATCAAGGTTGGCTGTCATGCCTGATTTAATTTTCGCGTCTTCTTTTGTGAACTCAAGGGTGACTTTATAAGTCGGAATACCTTCAATAATCGTTTCCGCCGGATCAACTCCTGTAACAACCGCTTCAAATTCCACTTCATTGCCGTAGGCATCCAGCGTCACTTTGGCGTGGTCGCCGATTTTTATTTTGGCAATATCCACTTCGGCGACATTGGTTTCGATTTTATAGTTTTTGTCGCTGATGATAGAAACAAATGTTATGCGGCTGGTTGAATATGGTGAACTGGGAAATACCACTTCGCCCACTTTCGCTTCCATTTTGGTAACCAGCCCGGAGATGGGCGCGTAAAGAACTGTTTTATCCAGCTGAGCTTTATAATTTTGAACTACAGCCTGCTGACTTGAGACTTGCGCCCTTTGTGAGGCAAGGTAAGCTTCCGCCTGGCGCACCTGGGCTTTCTGGGCTTTGATTTGTTCATTCGTGGAACCTGCCTGTTTCAGCCTGAGTTCGTCTGCCGCGCTGGCTAAATTGTTTTTAGCCGTGTTGACAGCGTTTTCGGCTGTTGTAATCAGGTTCTGATTGGCCGCCTTCTGAAGACTGATCGATTGCTCGTGTCCTGTTAGCGTGTTTATTTGGGTATTGATACTGGTTTTCTCAGTATTCAGTATTGTTATATCTGTTGAACTTATGTTGGCGGTGACTGGCACGGCGTTCAGGGCACTCTTAACTTTTTGCAGTGCGCTTATGGATTCTTTCAGGGCGTTTTCAACTTCCTGACCGGATGCACTAAGACCTAGGTTTTGCACCTTTCCGTAAATGCCGCCGTTTAAAGTACTGATGTACTGCCTGATCCATCCGCCGGCGTTGGAGGTTCCCAGTAACTCATAAACAGCCGTTGCTTTTGCTGTTTCGATGGAGTATTTGTACTGATCTGTTGTTGTGAAATAAGTAAACTGAATATCGGAAAGACTTAACAAGGCGCTTTTGCCAGCGTCTACGGCGGTCGGCAAAGCTGTGCGTGCAGCTTCGTAAACGCCGGTCAGATCTGTTTCCGCTTTAGCCTTTACGTTTGTCAGATTGGTTTGCGAATCAGTCAAAGATTTTCTGGCATTTTCCAAAACCGTTTGACTTAACTGAATTTCTTCGGGCCTCGTTCCTTTTTTGAGTTCTTCCAGTTTTGCCTTTTGCACATCCAGGGCTGCCTGATATTGCTGAACCAGGGCATTGGCGCCTGCCACTCCGGCGTAGGCCTGGTTAAGCTGAGCCTGTAATTCCTCGCTGCTGAGACTGATAAGTTTTTGGCCCGCGGACACGCGGTCACCCACATCAGCAAAAATTCCATTTACCTTTCCGCTTATTTCAAAGCTCAGATCGACGCTTTCGGCCGGTTCCACGCTTCCTGTCACACTGACTTCCTGAATCAAATCCGCTTTTTCCGCCTTCATTGTTTTGATGTCGATGACATTTTCCCTGGTCATCGTGAAAGCAATCCAGCCGGCTATTATCAGAATTACAACTGCTGGAATTGTGTAAAGTTTTCTTTTGTAGAAAGGGACTTTTCTGGGTTTATGAAATTCCTGTGATTTCTGAACTTCTTCTGTCTTGTGAATTTTTTTAGGCATAAGAATTTCAAATATACTCTGTTTATTATATCACTTTTTGGCTTTATTTTCAATAGCTCTCTGATTATAATGTTTCCACTTTTCTATTATGAAAAAACCCGAAGTTCTCGCGCCGGCCGGAAACCTGGAAAAACTGAAGACTGCCTATATGTACGGGGCTGACGCCTGCTATATGGGTATGAAATCGGTCAGTATGCGTGTGAAGGGAAGCACGATGGATATCGATGAGGTGGAAGAGGCGATTCGCATTTCGCATGAACAGGGTAAAAAGCTTTATCTGACCATGAACATTCACGCTCACGAAAATAAGCTTAACTTTTTGGAGAAGGAAATTGAACGCCTGAAGGCCATGAAAGAGAAAGGTCTGGCACCGGATGGCCTGCTGATTTCGGATCCGGGCATCTTAATGACTGTAAAAAAAGAATGTCCCTGGGTTGATATTCATATATCCACTCAGGCCAATACTCTGAATTCGGCCGCCTGCGAATTCTGGGCTGGACTTGGGGTTACACGCGTAGTTCTGGGAAGGGAAGTATCACTTCGTGAAGTAAAACAGATCCGCAAAAAGCTCAAAGAGAAGGGGATTTATGTTGAGCTTGAAGCCTTTGTGCACGGGGCCATGTGCATGGCTTATTCCGGCAGATGTCTTCTTTCCAATTTCATGAGCGGTCGCGATGCCAACGAAGGCATGTGCGCTCACAGCTGTCGATGGAACTATAAAATGTATCTTGAAGAAGAAAAGCGGCCGGGCGAGTTTATTCCGGTTTTCGAAGACGAGGAGGGGACGAGTATTATGAGCGCCAAAGATATGTGTATGGTGGAGCATCTGGATGATGTGACAGATGCCGGTATTGATTCGGCTAAGATCGAGGGGCGTCACAAAACGGTTTTTTATACCGCTATCGCTTCACGTATTTACCGGCAGGCGATGGATCTGGCGGCTGAGGGAAAAAAGCCGACTCCTGAACTTCTGGATCTGGCCGAGACCATTAACACACGCGGTTACTTCACCGGTTTCTGGTACGGAAAGCCGGGAGCGGAAGGGCAAAAATATACTGGCGACCTGGGTGATTACAACGGCAAATACTGTTTTGCCGGGGTGATCAGAAAAATTGATGGAAATGTGGCTGATATGGAAGTAAAGAACACTCTGCGAAAAGGCGACAGGCTCGATATAATCACACCCACAAAAAATATTCCGGCAGAACTTTATGAGTTTAAAAATGCGGCTGACGACCAGGTGATCGATACGGCGCATCCGGGGCAGGAATTTACCATTCGTTTTTCAGTGCCCGCGGAGGTGAAGGCTGGTTATGTGGTTCGGAAGCATCTCTGAGCAGGTTTGCCTTTTGACCGTTCGGCAGTTATACTTTTTTTGAAGTTTACCTCTTTTTTATTATTAATTTTTTCATTGAAATGAAAAATAAAAGAATAATATGTGTGGCGGCCTTTACTATCCTTATTATAGGAGGTCTGAATTGGGGACTAGTGGGCCTTGGAATGCTAACCGGATCCGACTTAAACGTAATTAATGCTCTTTTGGGTGGCTGGCCAACGGCTGAGGCAATTGTCTATCTGCTGGTAGGACTTGCCGCTCTCAAAAAAGTCATTTGCATTGCCGCGAACAGGCACTGCAGAGAAGGCGTCTGTAAGTAACAAATTCACCGAAGAAACTCAGTGCTTTTGACCGGCTTCCGGTCAGGGGTTTTTTGATGGCTTGTTTTGATTAAAAAAATGTGTTATAATTGCTGGATCAGAAAACAAAAAATCAATGCCAGTTAAAGCACTAACAGTTACCGAAAGAGGACGTGAATCAGGATTTTTTGAGAGAGCCGGGGAAACCAGAAGAAATGTCGACAGACTTGTCGATCATGCTAACAACCCCCTTGTTCAGGGACCGCATTTAACAACCGAACTTGCCAAAAAACTGGAAAGAGTCGGAGTCGATCAGGGGACTGACGATATTGACGCCATTTTCGACATTGCTTCACGGGTCATGGAAACTCATAACCAGATAACCAGAGAAGTGGCGGAAGCAGGCGGCGGAACACCTACCAAGGCAGGTGAGCTGAAAAGCATGGATCGTATGCGGGAAAAACGGCTTGAACATGGCTCTTACAGGAAGATTGGCGATGTTGTCCGCACCACTGTTTTATTTCAAGACCTGGAATCACTTTACGAAGCAGTTATAGAACTTTATGAACGTGCCGAAATTGTTTCGGTAAAAGATCGCTTTGTTAATCCGCATCCTTCTGGGTATAGGGATTTGCTTTTTAACATAAGACTGGAAGACCCTGAAACAGGAATGGACCATATAACCGAGATTCAGTTTCAGCTGGAAAGCATGCATGATGCCAAGGAAGCTGAGCATCATCTTTACAGGAAAAGACGTAAACTGGATCATGATCTTGTCGTATGTTATCAGGAGAATCCTGATAATGCGGTCAGAATTGAGAAATTAAAGAGTGAAATTCTTGAGCTCCAGGAAAAATCCCGTCAGATTTTCGATAATGCATGGGAACCGTATGAGGGCAAACTTGACGATTACAGGAAGATAACTGAAGAAAAAGCCGCTTAGCTAAGTTTATCCGCGATGCTGTTTTTTAGAATATCAAGATTAGTCTTTTTTTCAGCGGATATGAACACGGGTTTTAAATGGCTGAATTCTTTCAGAATATCATTTTTTCCGGTTTCCCCGAGAAGATCCATCTTATTGAAAACATGAATGATGGATTTATCGGAGCATCGCAGTTTCTTTAGCACTTCATCAACCACCCTTATTTTCCACTCTATTTCAAGGTCACTGCAGTCGATGACATGCAGAAGCAGATCGGAATGAATGGTTTCTGCCAGGGTGGAGTCAAAAGCTTCGATCAGTTCGGGCGGCAGGTCGCGGATAAAGCCGATTGTATCCGAGACCAGCACGCTCTGATTGATGTCCGGAAGATAAACCTTTCCGATACGGCTGTCCAGTGTGGCAAAAAGCTCGTCTTTAACCTTTACTTTTTTGTTAGTCAGGCTCTGAAGCAGGCAGGATTTGCCGGCGTTCGTGTAGCCGACAATGGCTGCAGTCCTGAATCCCTGATTCTGCCTTTTGATACGTTGTCCCTCCTGGTTTTTGGTGATTTTTTTCAGGTCTTCTTTTATTTTATGCTCGCGGGCGGCGATGTGGCGTTTCATGATCTCGATATTGGTTTCGCCCTGCCCCCGTGTTCCGATTCCGCCCCCCTGGCGCGTCAGTTCCAGGCCCATTTTAAAGATTCTGGGGCCGAGATGTTTGAGGCTGGCCAGTTCAATCTGTAATTTGGCTTCCTTAGTGGTGGCATGTTTTGCGAATATCTTTAAAATCAGGTCAATTTTGTCCCAGACTTTTACGTTATGCTTCTGAAAAATTCCTTCAAGATTGAAGAGCTGCTGAGGCTTTAACATGTTATTTATAATGACAAATTCAGCTCCCAGACTGATGGCATCCTGAAGTATTTCATCTACTTTACCTTTACCTATGTAAGTCTTGTAATCCGGAACCTGCTTTTTCTGGATTTTGCGCACAATCACAAAGCCGCCGTAGGTCACCAGCAAACTTTCAAGTTCGTTCAAACGGGCCAGACTCTCTTCAGGTGTTACATGCGGCCCGATAATGTCCACCAGTATCGCCCTGGGTAACATGCACTAATAAATCAGGTCAATATCCAGATCGGATTTTGCCCGGCACTGGCAGCTTAAGCGCTGACCTTCCGGCAGGTCCATCATCTTTTCAGTTTCAGTCTTTTCAGTCAGCTGGCCGGATTTGACTTTTATGGCGCAGGTCTGACAGATGCCCGCTCCGTTGCAGGCGGCAACAATTTCGGCACCCTGCTCTTTTAACTGGTGCATCAGGTCTTTATCAGAGCTTTCATCGACCTGGTAATCTTTTCCGTTTACATGAACATTAACCATAGTTTTTTGTTAATTGCTGGGGTTACTTTATCAGGATTATTTGGCAAGTTCAATAATTCACGAAAAATGCTTGCACAAAAAATTTGCACATGCTATTATACCTGTTGGTCGTAGATAGCATGAAAGTTTGTTACGAGCCTACTCTTGTATCGGACGTAGATAACAAACCTCTGGTGCTACGAACCACCCTCCTCCTTCTGAGTCCTCCGGTTGGAGGATTTTTTTGTCACATTTTTTAAACTTGTTCGTATTCTTTGGTGAACATGTTCTTTTTTATTATTTCTAAATTAAAAATACTATGAACAAGAAATTATTTTCATTTCTGGCGTTATTCTCTTTTATTGCTACATCGATTACTCCTGCATCGATAGCCTTGGCGAGCGATGATTCAAATGGCCAGGATTACGATGAGGAGGGCTATTATATTGAGGAGTCAATGCCTTGCGACAATGCATCGTCAACATACGATGGTGAGTGCGCAGAAAACAACGATCAATGGATATTGGAAGACAAGAGGCACCATTTTATTGCTGAGTTAGAGGAAATTATCAATTATATTGAAGACACTGCAGATCGTGATCTCATTCGGCGTGCAATTGAAGCCCTGCATGAGGTTGATACTCTTGATGATCTGATTTTTATTCTAGACGGACTACTTGAAAAAATTCAGGTTGATAATTTTCCGCCAATTCGCCATGATGAGCCGCCAATTGAAAATCATGAGGAATCGCCAGCGGAACATAATAATAGTGAACCGCCAGCAGGATTCGAAGATGAAGTAATTACCGTCTTCAAAAACAATCCTTTTTCTGACACTGATATCAATAGTCTTTCCGGTAAGGCTGCTACAGAATTATACAGAAGGGCTGTAATTGGCGGTTATCCGGACGGTGAATTTAAGGGGTTTAAGTCTGTCAATCGTGCGGAAGCCGCTAAGTTCTTACTTCTTTCACGTTTTGGCGAAGTGGAAGATGTTGCCAACAACGGTCAGTTTGGTGATGTGCTGGATGGAGAGTGGTACACAAAATATGTTGTGACCGCTGCCGAGAAGGGGATTATTAAAGGGTATTCCGATGGATCGTTCAAACCGGCAGATACAGTTAATACTGCTGAGTTTCTGAAGATGCTAAGTATTACCTTCGAGCTGGAAGAGAATCTTCCTCATTCATACGCAGATGTTTCCAGTGATCAGTGGTTCGCAAAATATGCCGGGGCTGCAGATAAATATAAGCTGTTCCCGGAACGAACTTTAAAACTCATGCCGGCTCAGGAGTTAACGCGTGCGGAGGTAGCTGTTGCCATCTATCAATTTCTGTCCAACAGATGACAAAGAATAAGTTGTGCTGGAAGTATTATTTCAATTAATCTTAGGGGGAGGCAGTCCGCCGCGCCTGCCTGCCGGTAGGCAGGGCGGACCTCCCCCTCAAGTGAAAAAAGTAGATAATGGAAGAAAGAACTTCATTTAGCGCTTATTATAATCAATATAAACACAAGGTTTTTAGTTTTTTCTTCTATAGATTAAATGGTGACAGAGCGACTGCAGAAGATTTAACAGGTGATGTTTTTGTTAAGGCATATGAGCACTTTGATTCGTTTGACCACTCTAAAAAATTCTATTCATGGATCTTTGCCATCGTTCGCAATACTTTAATTGATTATTTTAGGACACGAAAAAATTATGCTGATCTGGAAGATGGATTAGAAGTGTCTGATCAAAATTCGGAAGCCTTCGTCAGAAATGTAGATAATAATATGAAGATTGAGAAGGTTCATAAGGTACTCAGTGAGATTCCCGCCTTCCAAAAAGAGTGCATCTTGTTAAAGTTTTTGGGAGATATGACAACCAAAGAGATTGCACTCGTTACCGAAAAATCAGAGGACAATATCAGGCAATCGATATCACGTGCCCTAAGTAAATTACGGGCAAGAAAAGAACTATATTTTGTATTATTGTTATGTATTAGCGCATTACTATAATGAATAAGCCATCAGCAAAATTTAGCTTCCCTATCAAGAGACTGTCAATTGCAGGGGATTTAAAGATACGTGCCAGGCTTTTTCAGGCCAGAGTACGCAGAAGTCTGCAATTTGGACTTTCCCGCACATTATTGACTCGTATGCTTGCTCCTGCTTTAGCGGTTTTGATTATTTTGCCATTCGCAAAGATTGACATAGATGGTTATGTTTACGCCAATGAAAACATTGTGCGTGGTGATTTCTTATACGAGTGGAAACGTGATATTGAGCTCGATAAGCTTCACGCCATGAGGAGTCCGATTAACAGGGCTAATTACTTTCTGCAGCTTTCAGAGTGGAGAATGAGGGAGGCGGATGTTGCCTTTGGAAGAGAAATGCGCGGTGAGTATAGTTTTTTGATTCCGTCTGCCAAGGCTGATGATGTGATAATCAGACTATCTGTTGGTAGTATATCGGAAGGGTTGATAGCTGAGGGTGTGCTGTTCTTTCAGAAGTCTATTTACGAAACAAAAAAGATACCAAAGAATAAGCAATCGGTTGTACTTAGAAATATTAAAAAGACGCTAGCTAGCAATGCCTTTTTACTAGATGAAATGGCTGGGCAGATTACTGAAGAAAATAGTAAAAAGATTATCACCCCCATCAAAAATCAGTATCTTGAGATTGCCAGAGATTGGGAAATGGAAGCTTTCCCTAAGGAGCCAGTTCCACAAGAGCCGGTTCCACAAGAGCCACTGCCGAATGAGGTGACGCCATCGGAGCCCACCCTGGCGGATCAACCTGTCGAAGCTGAAGCCCTGCCTGCCGGCAGGCAGGGCGAAGGGCAGGAGGAAATGTCCTTTGTTGAGCCGGAGATGGTGGATTTTAGGTTTTATGGTGATAAGTGGAGGGAGGCGAATGAGCATCATGATAGATTTGATCAGGAAATCAAGCATTTTGAAGAAAAGGATTGGGATTGGAATGAGGAGGAGATCAGACACTTTGAGGAAGAGGAAAGGCGTCTTCGGGAAGAAGAGGAAATGAGGCGTCGTGAGGCTGAAATGAGGAGATTTGAAGAGGAGTTCTTCCGGGAGGCTGAACACTTGAAAAAAGACTGGTCTGTTGAATTTGAAGATGAAGTGATTATTAACCCTGAGTGGAAAGAAAAGAGAGACGAGTTTCCTGAGCCACGTCCCGAAGAGCCACGTCCCGAAGAGCCTCAGTTAAATGGTTGTTCTGAGGAGTTCCGACCCGTTTGCGGTGAGCTTCCAATGCCTGATCAGTCGGGGCCAATGCAGGAAACCTTTCTTAATGAATGTGAGCTTGGGAAGAGTGGCGCACACTTTTTGCATGAAGGGGGATGCGAGTTTATTTTTGAAGAAGAGCTACCACCTCACGAGGAAAAAATGCGACCACCTGAAGAGGAATTGCCACCACATGAGAATTTTGAATAGGCTATTTTTTCTCTGCGACATAAATGTCCGCCTCTATCATTTGACCGTTTTTATAGTAATGATGAACAAAGTAGATGTTGCCTTCTTCATCCAAAGTGGGCTCACCCGCAAATTGAGAGATAGTGAGTTCCGGCTTGGACCACTGACCGTCAATTTTTTTTGATCTGAAGACGGCCGGAGTGCCCATGTACCAGCGGTTGATCCACATTTCCTGTCCATCGGCTGTAATAAACGGGTAACCGTCATCCACTTCCGAGTTGACAGCCTCCACGTTGACGGGATCTTGCCACCTGCCGTCGATATTGGTCAGCATCCATATGTCGGTTCCGCCTTTTCCTCCTTCCTTTGAGGAGTGATAATAAAGTTCGTTATCATGAATGTGTAATTCACCCACTTCGAATTCCTGGTCAAAATCAGCATTCTTCCAGCTAGTCCATTGATCATTTTTGCGTTTAGCCGAAAACCAATGAAGTCCTGTATAGCCTTCTCTGGCTGTGCAGAACAGCATTGTGTCATACTGAACAAATTCACAGCCGTCTAAAGCCAGTTTGCCTGGATTTTGCAGAATAACCCTTTCGGCTTCCTGCCAGGCTCCATCAGAATATTTTGAAACATATATTCCTGTTACTTCATCAAGGAGCTGTTTTTCCGGTGGGACGCTCACGTCAGGAGTGAAGAAAAAGTACAACTCCTTTCTGTCTGCGAGTATAAAAGGGGAATCTTCCGCGCCTGCTGTGTTAATTGTACCAAGTGGTACCGGCTTCTTGTATTCATTGGAATGCAGGCGAGGGGGAGAAAAATCATTTTCAGGCAACTCCTTTATCGCATCGGGTGGTATTTTGCTGTATCTGTCTATTATAAGCTGCTCTTTTTGACATCCATTAATTAGGATGAGAGTGACTAAGCTTAATATGAATAATAATTTTCTGTACATAACTGTTGAATTTAATTGTAATTCATTATTATAATACGTCGCTTTAAAAAATATCAGAAGTCCACTATCATAAGCTTATGAAACTAATCAGCTGGAACGTTAACGGCATCAGGGCAGTAGTAAATAAGGGGTTTTTGGAATGGTTTCAGAAGGAATCGCCCGATATTCTGTGTCTACAAGAGACCAAGGCCCATCCGGATCAGCTTGGCTTTGAACTGACTCATCCTAAAGGCTATTACGCTTATTTCAGCCATTCCAGGAATAAAAAAGGCTATAGCGGGGTTGTCACTTACAGCAAAAAAGAGGCAGTCAAGGTCGAAGAAGGCTTTGGAATTGAGGAATTTGACCAGGAGGGGCGCACTTTGGTCACGGAATTTAAGGAGTTTGTCCTGTTTAATGTTTATTTTCCTAACGGGAAGGCTTCTACTGAACGGCTTCAGTATAAACTGGAATTCTATGAAGCTTTTCTGAAGCGCATAGAGACTCTGAAAAAGAAAGGAAAGAAGATTATTTTTTGCGGTGACATAAACACAGCGCACAAAGAAATTGACCTGGCCAGACCAAAAGAAAATGAGGATATTTCAGGGTTTTTGCCTATCGAAAGGAAATGGATCGACCGGGTGATCGAAAAAGATTTTGTTGACAGTCTTCGTGAGTTTCACAAAGAATCCGGCCTTTATTCATGGTGGTCTTTAAGAACCGGGGCACGGGCAAGGAACGTAGGATGGAGGATTGATTATGTTTTTGTGCAAAAAGAACTTAAAAAACATCTGAAAGACGCTTATATCATGCCTGAGGTTATGGGTTCGGATCATTGTCCTGTAGCCGTAGAACTGGGTTTTTAGGGTGTAGGGGGTTTTAAAAGAAATTTCTTGACAGTCAATTATCCGTAGATTAGAATCTGGAGCAGTTTCTTGATTTTTGCCTTATTTAACCTGAATATGACCAATAGACATGCCAGCAAACAGCATGGACTCAGCAGTGTGAAGACGACGCAACCCAAAAGCAAACTTCGTTGCCGAAGAAATGAAGCTAAAGCTACTGCCAGAAAGGAAGAGCGGAGGAAGGTAATTAATTTTTAGTGGCAGTGTTTTCTATTGACATATTTTAAATTTCATATAAAATAATACCCTTGTTCACAAAATTTGTCATCTTGACGTTTTTGGAAGCGGTAGTATTATGTTAGTTGGCTCCTGGGAAATAAACTCCCTTATGCCAAAGTTGCCTCTACATGTTACGATTTAACCCCCCTATTAAATGACCACATCCGGACAAGCATCTACGGGCAATGCGAGCGGTGCGCTGGCTGTCCTGCAACAGGAAAACTTCAATTTAAAAGAGGTAATTGAGGATATGTTTCTGGTACTGACTGATAAAGAGAGAGATGTGATCATTAAGCGTTTTAGTCTGGATAATAAACCCAGGCAGACTTTGGATAAAATAGGCAAACACTATGCGGTAACCCGGGAACGGATCAGGCAGATTGAAAATATCGCCCTTGGTAAACTCCGCCGAACAGTTAGCAATACCAAACTCAGACTGATTAACCGTTTAGCGAAGGATATCATGACTCAGGAAGGAGGGGTAATTCTTGAGACTGAAATTATCAGCCGTATCCTCCAGAACATTTATACCGGCGACAAAGTTGACGGAAAGATCATCGTCCTCTCGCTAAATTGCGATGTGGATCTTAAAAAGGTACCCCGCACCAATACCTCTGAAGCTTTCTGGATGCTTAAGGAATTAAGCATCGGAGAAGTCCGTAAAATTACTGAAGCGGGCCTTGCGGCTCTTAAGAAGCATGGTGACGTGATGACTGAGGACCAGCTTATTTCAGCCGTTCAGAACCTGAGTTTATTCAAAAACAAGACTATTTCAAGCAAGCTCATTATTTCAAGTCTTACCACCGATAAAAGAGCCCGCAAGCTGGAAGAGAAATGGGGTCTGATGGAATGGCGCCATGTCAATCCGCGCTCAATTCGTGATAAGGCTGAAATTGTATTGGAAAAGTCAAAAAAGCCCCTTCATTTTGTGGAGATTTCAAACCGTATTGGAGAAATCGGCTTTGATAAGAAGGTGGTGACTGTTCAGGCGGTGCATAACGAACTCATCCGCTATGATCAGTTTGTCCTTGTAGGCCGTGGTCTTTACGCCCTTGCCAAATGGGGTTATGAACCTGGTACGGTTTCCGATGTCATTGAAAGACTGCTTGAGAAGAACGGACCTATGTCAAAAAAGCAGATCATCAAAGAAGTTTTGGATCAGCGTGATGTAAAAATAGGCACTATTTCCCTTAATTTACAGAAGAATCCTAATTTCATCCGTGTGGGTCGTGCCGTTTACTCGCTGGAGAGGAAATAATGTTCAGATTTAAGTGAAAACCCCGCCATCGGCGGGGTTTTTTGTTGCTACACTTTCCTGCGCACAAGCGCGCGCGTATGACTTTTTTGAAACTCTTTCCTTCTTTCCGCTTTTTAAAAAGCGGCGCAAAACACCGGGGGTCCTTTGAGGCAATTCATCTTTGTCGCCTTATATCATCACCTTCTGCCCAAAGTACCCCCGAACCCCCATTACCCTGATTCATCATCTCACTTCCGTTGATGCTAATTGCGCTATACAACGCTTACCTCCCGGTAAGCTTTCATTTAGGCCTCTGGATTTGCACAAACAACAATAACCCAATTCGGTTGCGCCTGTAGCCAGGATTAGTTTGCCACAGATAAAAATAGGCTCCGATCCTGAAAAACCACTAAAGACTATTGATTTTATGGCCTTTTTTTGCTATAATTATTAGAAAAATTACGAAAAACAGAAATGAATCACATTATCAAATCTTTCATCAGATCCTTCATTACTGCCGGTGCCGTTCTTTTTGTAACGGTTTTAATGTTTGCCGGACAGTCACAGGCGGCTATTTTTGAGGGCTCAGTGACAGATACGGAACAGCCTTTTGGCCTTTGCCTGGATGACCCGGGCAATAAGAGTTGTGCGGGGATTGATTGTAATAGTGAGGAAGATAAGAGCAATCCGCTCTGTATTTCCGAGACTGAAGCGGGAACGGGTCTTGCGAAATCGGCTTTGGCAGGCACGGGGATTACTCATACCGAGAATTTTGGTGATTTTATCAAGAAGCTTGTGAATTTTTCTTTGCCTTATTTGGTTTTAGCCGCTTTCGTAGGTTACGTGGTGGCTGGTTTTATGTATGTGACGGCTTTTGGTAATGATGAACAGCTTCAGAAGGCCAAAAAAATACTGATCTGGGTATCGCTTGGTCTTATTCTGGTCATTCTTTCGTATGCGATTACGAATCTTCTCACCGGTGAGCTCGTTACGGGGCTTCAGGGAGAATAAACAAAAGATTAAATTAAAATGAGGAAAAAGATTTTAAAAATATCGCTCAAGGCACTGCTAATAATTATGATCTTTCTGATCAGTTTTCACTTTGCTGATGCTATCGCTCAGGGGCTTGAGGCGGGCGGTACAGGACTTCAGATCGCGGGAACTGAAGAGGTCACCATCAGTAGTTCAATTGAAAAAAGGCCGCTTGGGGATGTGGTGAAGGCCATGGTCAATTATTTCATTGGCTTTCTTGGTTTTATCGCGGTTCTGACCTTTGTTTACGCGGGCGTGCTCTGGGTGGTTTCAGGCGGTAACGATGAACAGATCACGAAAGCCAGAAAGATTATGACTTATTCGTCTTTGGGCCTTGTTGTGGTCATTCTTTCCTTTTCGATTGTGCGCTTTATTACCAGTTCCGCCGGAGGCGGGCAAAGTTGTTCGACGACGGCGGATTGTGGTACCGGTTTTATATGTAATAGCCAGAATATTTGTGAATCTGCAGGTGGCGAGGGCGGCGGAGCAATTTGCAGCAGCAATGCCGATTGCGCGACGGGGTTTGTGTGTACCAACGGCGCCTGTAATATTCCTCAGGGCACGGGTTGTCTTTCCAGCCTGGATTGCGGGCCGGGGCAATATTGTTCTTTCGCGGGGGCCTGCATAAGTGGCGCCAGCCTTGTCTGTAAAGATAATTCCGATTGTCCTTCGCCAAAGCAATGCGATCCATTCGGGTTTTGCCATAATCCGGCTTCCGGCTCCGGTTCCTCCTGTACCGGCAATTCGGACTGTCCCACCGGTTACGTGTGTAACGGGGATTCAAATATCTGTGAAATTCAGGGAACCGGCGGCCAGACAGGTACTGGCAGTGTGAGCGGCGGTGAAACGCAGGCTCTCAGCGAAGAGGCCATAAAATCAATTGATGAAACTGTGAACGGACTTGGCAGTGATCTTGCGGATATTCAAACGGAAATTAACAAGCTTTCACAGGAAGATCAGGACGCGCTCAATGATACTTTAAAAGCAGGCACACTGGCCGATAAGATGGCAGGTGTTAACTCTCTTATCGCGGGAAGCGGAAATCCGGATGTTATTGCGGTTCTGGAAAAACTGCTCAGCGGTCTTCAGAGACTTCAGCTCCTTCGGGAGGAGATGGACGACTTGCGGACAGTCATGCCTGAATCGGAAGAATCGATTTCGGCCTGGGATAAGACTTCCGAGGCGCTTGATGAACTTATTGACGAACCCGTGAATAGTATTAAGCTCAGGCGCTTTGAAAACATGTACCGCAATCTGAAAGATCTGATCCGGCAATTTCCTGTGGTACAGTCCAAAATCAAGGCGGCGCCTGGTGAAGGCAATGTGCCGTTCACGGTCACATTTGACGGCCTGGATTCCATTGATCCCACAGGCGGTACGGTGAGCGATTATAAATGGTCTTTTCTGGATAATTCAGGAAACCTTGTATCGCTTGGCAATTCACCGGTGGTCGTTCACGAATTCACTGAGCCGAATACTTATAGTATCAGGCTTCAGGTATCCACATCAAACAAAGATGCTTCCGGCTATAAGACGGCTATGGACGGTATTTCCACCGTAAGAATCAAGGCCAGTCCTCCGGCTTCACAGGTTGCTTTCAGGATAAACGGAATAGAGGTGCGTGATGTCCATCATATTACGCTGGAGGAGGCCAAAGCAGGTATCAGTTTTGACCCTTCTATTACGGTTCCGGCCCTCGGGCGAACTATCGAAAAGTATGAATGGTTTTACGGCGATACCGGAAATGAGGAGCGCAGTGTCCCGGCTACCGTGGTTCATAGTTACAAGAAGGGCGGTGAATACTATGTGACGCTCAAGGTAACCGACAGCGCAGGGCAGTCAGATAAACGTGTGATTAAGCTTATTGTTAAATCTCTGGCGGCAAGTATGGAATTTATGCCGGAAGAAGGTAACGTTAATACTGAATTCCGGTTCCGCGGAATCAACAGCCGTTCCGATGCCGGCAGCATCGATGAATACAAGTGGCAGATTACGGACGCGCAAGGCGTAACAGTGGCAACCAGTTCGCAGGAAAATTTTTATCATACTTTCAGCATGCCGGGCAAATACAATGTGGAATTGACGGTTTCCGATACGTCTGGGGCTCAGGATAAAGGAATGCGCGTGCTCAACGTGTTTTCCCGTAAACCGGTCGCCAGTTTTGACTACAGCAAGCCAGCCCCAAATCATCCGAACACAGTTGAGTTCAGCGCGGCCGGAAGTTATGACCCTGACCAGGGGGATCAGATCAAATATTCATGGGATTTTAACGGTGACGGACAGTTTGAAGTAGTAGACAGCCCGGATGTAAGTGTTTCACAAACTTACAGCAGAGTGGGCGAATATAAGGTTGTTTTGCAAGTAATGGATTCTTTCGGACAAAGGAATCAGACGGAGAAGACTGTTTCGATCGATTCGGTTCTGGCCGGAGACGCTATTATTGATAAGAAAGCCGCTCAGGTAGGTGAAGAGATTACCTTTAAGGCAGACTGTAAGAACGCCATAGCCTACCTGTGGGAATTCGGCGATGGTTCAACGGCCAGTACCGAAAAAAATACCGTCACCCATAAGTATGACAAGAAAGGTAAGTATAATGTGAAACTGAATTTCTTTGACCGGGATGATAACGATAATTCCGACACATCATTTGTTCTGATCGGAGAAGGGGAAAGCCCCATTGCCGTGGCGGATGTTCTTGTAGACGGACGTAATCAGCTGATTGTGGAAAATCTTTGCGGTGAAGGGGTTGGCGGTTATATTGTCACCCGATCCGACAACCTGTCACTTAGCGCCCGAAATTCCATCAATCGTGACGGATCCAGCCGTCTGCTTGTTTACGATTGGAAGTTTTCCGGCGGGACCCGCAGTGATAAGCGTGATCTGACCAATCGTTTTGCCGAAATCAATCAAGCCGATCAGTGTTCCATGGTTTCGTTAGTGGTTCGTGATGAAATCAGCGGGAAGGCGAGCGATGAAGATACCCTTTACTTTAAGGTTGTCAATAAACTGCCTGAAATCACCGACTTTGTTGTCGAAAGCGAACCGGAAAAAGAACTTGTCACTCCCAGCAAAGTGCAACTGAAAGTTGTAGGTGCCAAAGATGATGATGGCCAGATCAAGAAATATAAATGGTGGTATTACCGTGAAGGATTTGGAACCGAGCGTCTTGGCCTTCATTCCACAACTTCTCCGGAAACGGAAATGGTGATTACGGCGCAGGGGCAGCCTGGCGTAAAAAACCGTTATTTCTTCGGGGTCGAGATTACTGACAACGACCACGGTATTTTTGACAGCACGGAGCGTTTTGGTGAAACAAGTTACCTTGATGTGACCAATGGACCGAACCTTTCGCCTGTAGCGGAATTCACGGTCGATAAAACGACTATCGCGGTGGGTGATTCCATTTCTTTTGTTTCGCAGTCTTACGATCCTCAGGGGGATGAATTTCCGGCCAACGCCTTCCAATGGGATTTTGACGGGGACGGGACTTTTGATGACACGACCAGCGGACCGCAAGTAAGCCGTCAGTTCAATACTCCGGGTGAGTATGAAGTGAGGCTAAAAGTGACTCATCGCGGGCTTTCTTCCACCGCACGTCGTACCGTTTTTGCTGAACCCACAAACAGCTATCCGCAGGCGGCTTTTGTTTACGAGGTAAGCGGCAAAACAGTCAAATTTAACGGCAATTCATCCCGTTACGATCCCGGTCTGACAGACACTTCACTTCGTTTTAAATGGGATTTTGATGTTAAGAAAGACGCGGACGGCAATGGCGTTAATGACGATGACGCTCAGTCAACGGAAATCGCCCCAACTTTCACCTTCGATACAGCTGACCTGTACCGCGTAAAGCTGACAGTGCTGGACAGTCTTGGTAATGCGGGCATTGTGGTGCGGGACGTCAATTTAAACCTCAGCGAATCACAAAGGGCCCAGAACACTTACCGTTCTTTAAAGCTTTCAGCGCCCAATCAGTCCCTCACGATCCTTGATCTTACTATCTCGCCATTTAACATTTCGCGCGGTGAAACAGCGGACATCACGGCCAAAGTAACCAACGCCGATAATTCGGGTTATTACGGAAATGTTTTCTTTGAAGTGCTTGAAGGAACCGGGGAATTCACGCCCAATCCTGTATCTGCACTCGATGGCACAGCGACCGCCGTGTTTACCGCTGTTGATCCGGGATCAGTGCGCATACGGGTAAAGGCAACAGGCACTTATTATGGTGATCTTGCTGAAGAAATAATTCTTAAAGTGGAATAAACGATTCAATGTTCAAAAAACTTTTAAAATTATCGGTCATTT